>CALGWX010000249.1 GCA_937936215.1 uncultured Burkholderiaceae bacterium
TGGGCCTGGCCGCCTTCAGCGCGGTGGTGATGCTGGCGCTGGCGCCGCTACTGCGGCAGCGGCCGCCGTTGCCGCAGCCGCCGCGCCATGCCGCCGCCTTGGCCGCGGCGGGCGGCGAAAGCCGGCCGTTCGGGCTGTCGCCGACGGCGGCCACGGCGCTGCTGTGCATTGCCGGGCTCGCCTGCTGCGTGGCGATGGCGATGCCCCAGGTCCACATCGTCGCCTACTGCGGCGACCTCGGCTACGGCGCCGCCCGCGGGGCGGAGATGCTGTCGCTGATGCTCGGCTTCGGCATCGCCAGCCGCCTTATCTCCGGCGCGATCTGCGACCGCATCGGCGGCCTGCGCACGCTGCTGCTCGGCTCGGCGCTGCAGGCGGTGGCGCTCCTGCTGTTCCTGCCGTTCGACAGCCTGGCCTCGCTGTACGTGATCTCGGCGCTGTTCGGGCTGTTCCAGGGCGGCATCGTGCCCAGTTACGCCATCATCGTGCGCGAGCACTTCTCGCCGCGCGAGGCCGGCGCCCGCACCGGCACCGTGCTGATGTTCACGCTGCTCGGCATGGCCCTCGGCGGCTGGATGAGCGGCAGCATCTTCGACCTCACCGGCTCGTACGACGCCGCCTTCGTCAACGGCATCGCCTGGAACATGCTCAACCTCGTCATCGCGACGATGCTTCTGCTGCGCACGCGGCGGCCGCTGGCGGCGGCGTAAGCGACGCGGCCGCTCTTGCCGCGCGGCTAAAGTGTCGTCCCGCGCGGCCGCGCCGCGCCCTTGAGGGGGAGCCCGCTTGAGCACGCTGAAGCAACGCCTCGACGCCCTGCCGCCGGAGGTCCTGCGCGGCATCCTGCGCGGCATCGAGAAGGAAGGCCTGCGGGTGCGCCCGGACGGCACGCTCGCCACCACGCCGCATCCAGAGGCGCTCGGCGCGGCGCTGACGCACGCGAACATCACCACCGACTTTTCCGAGTCGCAGCTGGAGCTGATCACCGGCGCGCACGACACCGCCGAGGCGCTGCTGCAGGAGCTGACCGAGCTGCATCAGTACGTCTACCGCTGCATCGGCGACGAACTGATCTGGGCGGCCAGCATGCCGTGCCGGCTGCCGGAGCACGATGAACAGATCCCGCTCGGCCAGTACGGCCGCTCCAACATCGGGCGGCTGAAGACCGTCTACCGGCAGGGCCTTTCGCATCGCTACGGCCGGCGCATGCAGACGATCTCCGGCATCCACTACAACTTCTCGCTGCCGGCGCCGGCGTGGCCGCTGCTGCGCGAGCTGGCGGGCAGCCCGGTGCCGGTGGAGCGCTTCCAGGACGCCGCCTACTTCGCGCTGATCCGCAACTTCCGCCGCCACTCATGGCTGCTGCTGCTGCTGCTGGGCGCGTCGCCGGCGGTGTGCGGCAGCTTCGTGCGCGGCCACAGCCACGGCCTGTGCGCGTGGGACACCGGCACCTTCTTCGCGCCTTACGGCACCTCGCTGCGGATGGGCCGCCTCGGCTACCAGAGCGACGCGCAAGCGGCGCTGGCGGTGAGCTTCAACTGCCTCGCCGACTACGCGCGCACGCTGCACCGCGCGCTCACCGAGAGTTATCCGCCGTACGAGGCGATCGGCCTGCGCGATGGCGACCGTTACAAGCAGCTCGCCACGACGCTGCTGCAGATCGAGAACGAGTTCTACGGCACCATCCGCCCCAAGCGCCGCATCCTGCCCGGCGAGCGGCCGCTGCGCGCGCTGGGGCTGCGCGGCGTCGAGTACGTCGAGGTGCGGCTGGTGGACATCAATCCGTTCGAGCCGGTGGGCATCGGGCTGGCGCAGATGCGGCTGCTCGACATCTTCCTGCTGCACTGCCTGCTGTCCGACAGCCCGCCGGATTCGCCGCAGGAAATCGCCGCCATGGCGCGCAACCAGCGCCGCATCGCCGAGCGCGGCCGCGAGCCGCGGCTGCGCCTGCACCGCACGGCGGAACTGTTCCGCGCCAACGGCGCCCCGGCCGCCGCCGCCGGCGCCACGCCGACGGCCGAGCTTTCGGCCGACCTGGCGCTGACCGACCTGACGCCCGCCGACATGACCCCCGCCGAATGGGGCGGGCGGCTGCTGCGCGAGTGCGAGCCGATCGCCGCTGCGCTCGACCGCGCCTACGAGGCGGTGAGCGGCGGCCACGCCTACCGCGACGCGCTGGCGGCCGCGCAGCGGGCCCTGCGCGAGTTCGACGCCCTACCCTCCGCGCGCGTGCTGCGCGAGATCGAGCGCGAGCACGGCCGCTCGTATCCCGAATTCGCGCTGGCGCGCTCTGCCGAGCACCGCCGCGCGCTGCTCGCCCAGCCGCTGGCGGCCGAGGCGCTGGCGCGCTACGAGCGGCAGGCGGAGGAGTCGCACCGCGCCCAGCGCGAGCGCGAGGCGGCCGACGACGTGTCGTTCGAGACCTTCCGCCAGCGCTACCTGAACCAGGAGCTGATGGGCGGCGAGCACTTCGCGCCGCTGCGCTGAGGCTTCTCTTGCCCGATGGCGCCAGGGCGCCGCCGCTCGGTGTGAATGCCTTACGCGCGTATGATCTGCGTAAGGCAATCGGAGGCACCCATGTTCGTCAAGGTCACGGCCAAGCGGCAGGTCACTTTCCCGGCGCGAGTGCTCGCAGCGCTCGGCGTGAAGCCTGGCGACCGGCTCGAACTCGCCGAAGGCCCGGATGGCTTCGTGCTGCGGCCGCGTGTGATCGACCGCACGAAGCTTGCGCCGCTGCGCGACAGGCTGCGGCGCGGCCGCGGCACCTTCGACCTCGACAAGTTCCGCGGCCAGCCGCATGAGCGCACGTTACGGGATTGACACGTCGATCCTCGTGCGGCTCGCCACCGGCGATCCCGAGGAAGGCTTCCGGCGGACGGTGCGCGAACTGACCCGCCTGGTCGAGCGCGAAGGCGCCACGGTGCTGGCGTCGAACCAAGTCATCGGCGAGGCTTACGTCGCCCTCCAGCATCACTATGGGGTAACCAAGGCCGAGGCCCGCAGCGCCTTGAAAAGCGTGCTCGAAAGCGGCCTGGTGACGCCCCTGAACGGCAGCGCGGTCTTCGAGGCGCTGGAGGCGACCTCGGGATGCGGGCTGCTCGACCGGCTGATCGCCGACGACTATCGTCGCGCGCAGCTCGTGACCCTGACGCTCGACCGCCGCATGGCGGCGCTGCCGCAGGCGCGGCGGCTGTAGCGCCCCCGCCTCCCGAGGTGAGGGACCTGCGGCCATGAGAAGCAAGGCCCACGCCGAGATCACGCTGCTGATGGACGCGCTGGCGTTCTCGGCCTACAAGCACCGCAACCAGCGGCGCAAGGACGTCGACGCCTCGCCGTACATCAACCACCCGATCGCGCTGGCTCGGGTGCTGGCGGTCGAGGGCGGCGTGACCAACCACCGCACGCTCGCCGCCGCGATCCTGCACGACACGCTCGAGGACACCGAGACCACCTACGAGGAACTGAAGGAGAAGTTCGGCCGCGCCATCGCCGAGGCGGTGCGCGAGGTCAGCGACGACAAGACGCTGTCGAAGGAGGAGCGCAAGCGGCTGCAGATCGAGCACGCCAAGACGCTGTCGCGGCGGGCGCGGCTGGTCAAGCTCGCCGACAAGATCTGCAACGTGCGCGACATGGCCGCGCATCCGCCGCACGGCTGGTCGCTCGAGCGGCGGCGCGAGTACTTCGACTGGGCGAAGCAGGTGATCGACCAGATCCGCGGCACGCATGCGCGGCTGGAGGCGGCTTTCGACGAGGCGTACGCGGCGCGGCCGTAGCGCGGCCTGGGCGGCACGCAGCGCCCGGGGCCGCGCGGCGACGGGCCTGGGCTTGCGCCGGCGCGTACAAGACAAGCGCGAAACCTCCCCGGGCCGATGCGGCGCCAGCGCGGCGCGGCCCATGCCGGCGAAGGCCGGGCAGAACTCGTCGTGAAGCAGTCCGTGGTCGCGGTGGGCGACGGACACCGCCGAGGAGTGCAGCGGCAGGCCGCATCGACAGATCGGCCCCCACCGCTGCTGGATTCACGCAAATACCCGCACGCCACGGGCGACAACATCGCCGGCAAGCAAGCCCTGGCCGCCGGTTGCACCGTGGTGAAGCAACGGCGAAGCAGTGACCTTGTGGGCGTGAGCGCGGCGAGCGAACTCCCGTTTTCCGATCGCGTGTTGATCGTGCGGTCAGTAGCAACTGCGCTTTTTGGGTTCGCCGCCGCTCAGCCGGCCGAGCCGCGGCGCAGGTTTGCCAGTTGCCCGCGCAGCGCCTCCACCGTCGCCACCGGCAACTGGCACGCGCCGTGGCGGCACAGGTAGGCCTCGCCGGCTCGGCGGCCGCGCAGCAGCGGCAGCGCATCCGGCGGGCCGCTGACGATCGTCACCAGCGGCGCGAATTCGCCGCGCGCGGCCTGCAGCGCGCCGGCGGGCTGCGGCAGGGCGAGCTCGGCGCCACCTTCGGCGAGCAGTTGCGCCAGCAGCAGCGCCGGGGCGGCCGACGGCGCGCGCTCGAGCACTTGCGCCTGCCGCTCGATCGCCTGCTGCGCGATCTCGGTCCAGTCGGCCCGCTCGTAGGCGGGCGCCAGCCGCAGCAGCAGTTCGCAGGCCGCCGCGGTGCCCGACGGCACCGCGCCGTCGAAGAGGTCGCGGGCGCGCACGGGCAGCACGCCCGGCTCGCTGTCGTAGAAGCCGTCGCCGGCGACGTGGAAGCGCTCGACCATCGCCGCGGCGAGGTCGTGCGCGTGACGCAGCCAGTCGAGCTCGCCGCTGGCCGCGTGCAGCTCCAGCAGGCCGAGGCCCACCTGGGCGTGGTCGGCGAGATAGCTTTCCTCCCGCAGCACGCCTGCGCGCCACGCGTGGCGCAGCCGGCCGTCGCGGCGCATCGTGCCGAGCAGGAACGTGGCCAGCGCCCGCGCCTGCTCGACCAGGTCGGTGCGGCCGAGCAGCCGCCCGGCTTCGGCCAGCGCCCGCAGCGCCATGCCGTTCCAGTCGGCCAGCACCTTGTCGTCGGTGAGCGGCCAGATGCGCCGGGCGCGCACCGCATACAGGCGCTCGCGCACCGAGCGCTCCCAGGCGGCGAAGGCGCCGGCGTCCAGCCGCAGCGCGGCGCGCGCGCCGTCCGGGTCGCGGCGCTCCAGGACGTTGGCGCCGTGCTCCCAGTTGCCGCCTTCGGTCGCGCCGTAAAGCCGCATCGCCGCCGCCGCGTCGGCGCCGAGCGCCGCGCGCAGCTCGTCGGCCGTCCAGACGGTGAACTTGCCTTCGACGCCCTCGGCATCCGCATCCTGCGCCGAGCTGAACGCGGCGGGCGCGGCCGCCGGCCGCATCTCGCGGGCGAGCCACGCCAGCGTGTCCTCGGCCACGAAGCGCAGCCGCTCCTCGCCGGTGAGCTTCCACGCGCCGACGTAGACGCGCACCAGCTGCGCGTTGTCGTACAGCATCTTCTCGAAGTGCGGCACGTGCCAGCGCTCGTCGGTCGAGTAACGCGCGAAGCCGCCGCCGACTTGGTCGTAGATGCCGCCGGCAGCCATGTTGCGCAGCGTCGCGGTGAGCATGGCGCTGGCCTGGCCGTCGCCCCGCCAGGCCAGCGCCAGCAGGTACTGCAACAGCGCCGGCTGCGGGAACTTCGGCGCGCCGCCAAAGCCGCCGTGCGCCGGGTCGAAGCTGCGCGCCAGCGTGGCCACCGCCCTGGCGTGCAGGTCGGCGGCCGGCGGGTGCGGCGCAAGGCGCGTGCCTTCGCGCACGTGCGCCAGCAGCGCCTGCGCCTGCTGCTCGATCTCGCCGCGCCGCTCGCGCCAGGCCTCGGCGACCGCGCGCAGCAGGTCGGCAAAGGCGGGCAGGCCATGGCGCGGACGCGGCGGGAAATAGGTGCCGCCGTAGAACGGCGCGAGGTCCGGCGTCAGGAACATGTTCATCGGCCAGCCGCCATGGCTGCCCATCGCCTGCAGCGCCGTCATGTAGACGTGGTCGACGTCGGGCAGCTCCTCGCGGTCGACCTTGATGGCGATGAAGTGCTCGGCGAGCAGGCGGGCGATCGCCTCGTCCTCGAAGCTCTCGCGCTCCATCACGTGGCACCAGTGGCAGGTGGCGTAGCCGACCGACAGCAGGATCGGCTTGTCCTCCGCCCGCGCCCGCGCGAACGCTTCCTCGCCCCACGGGTACCAGTCGACCGGGTTGTGCGCGTGCTGCAGCAGGTAGGGGCTGGTCTCGCGGGCGAGGCGGTTGGTGAACCGGGGCGTGGAGGTCATCGGCGGCTCCCTGGATGCGGGTGGCGGGCGCGGCGAGGCAGGGCCTGCGGTCGCGGTGCGCGGCCGCGCGCGCCCTGCCGTCGCGGCTCGCGGCCACGCCGGCCTTGCGGTCGCGCGTGACGGCCACGCCGGTCCGGCGGCCGGGCCTCCCGGCGACGCGGACCCTGCGGTCGCGGCTCGCGGCCACGCGCGGGGCGGCGCACGGCGCCGGGCGTCATGCCGCGCCGCGGGTGAAGGCGGCAAGCTCCCACTCGCCCTTCGCCTCGTCGTGCCGCAGCACGTAGAGGTGGCCGTCGCCAGCGTCGACGCGGAACCAGCGTTGCGCCGGCCCGGCCCAGCGATCGACGATCGCGCGCGCTTCGAGCCGGCGGCCGCCGAGCCAAAAGGCGATGGGCTCCTGCTCGCCGCGGTAGCCGGCGTAGCACTCGACGCGGATCGTCATCAGCCGACGATAACCCGCCGCCACCGCGTAGCGCGGCGTCACCCGCGGCGCCGCAAAGGGTTTTCCTGATCGGCGCCAAAGCCGCGGGCGCGGCCGGCGTGACAATCGGCGGCATCCGCAGCCCACGGCCATCCGTCCCCCGCCGCCATGAAAACCTACCCGATGACGCCGGTCGACGCGGCGTGGTTCCGCATCGACGGGCCGGCCAACTCGGCGGTGATCGTCAGCATCGCGATCACCCGCAAGCCGCTCGACTTCGAGCGCGTGAAGGCCGTGTACACGGAGCGGCTGTCGTCGATTCCGCGGCTGCGCTGCCGCGTCGTCGAGCGCGGTTTCCCGCTCGCCTCGCCGCAGTGGGAGGAGATGCCGGACTTCGAGATCGGGCAGCAGATGCACCACATCGCCCTGCCGGCGCCCGGCGGCCGCGAGGCGCTGGCGGCGCTGGTCAGCGATCTGGCCAGCACGCCGCTGGATCGTTCGCGGCCGCTGTGGGACGTGCACGTGGTCGACGGCGTCGATGGCGGCTCGGCGGTCATCACCCGCATGCACCACTGCATCGCCGACGGCACCGGGACCCTCGCCATCGCCCGCGTGCTGTACGACGACGCGCCGCGGCTGAAGCCCGCGCGCCCGGCGCCGCGCCGGCAGGGCGACGGCGAGGACGAGCCGGGCCTGCTGCAACGCCTGTTCGCGCCGGCGGTCGGCGCGGTCGATGACGTGCGCTCGCTCGTCGGTGCCGCGGTCGACGCCGCGCGCCATCCGGAGCAGGTGCTGCAGAAGGCCGGACTCGTGCTGGCCGGCGCCGGCACGCTCGTCGCCGACCTGCTGCGCGTGCCCGATCCGCCGTCGCCGCTGAAGGGCGAGTTTCACCTCGCCAAGCGGGTGGCGTGGTCCGAGCCGGTGGCGATCGAGGACGTGAAGGCCATCGGCGCGCCGTTCGGCGCCAAGGTCAACGACGTGCTGGTGGCCGGCATGACCGGCGCGCTGCGCGCCTATCTGAAGCGCCGCGGCGTCGACGTCGACCACACCACGCTGCGCGCGATGGTGCCCGTGGACCTGCGGCCGCCGGAGCGCGCGGCCGAACTGGGCAACGAGTTCGGCCTGGTGATCCTGGATCTCGCGATCGGCCGCAGGGACCCGCTGGCGCGGCTGCGGCAGACCAAGGCGAACATGGATCAACTGAAGCGCAGCCCGGAGGCGATCGCCATCCTGGCGCTGTTCAACCTCGTCGGCCGCGCGCCCAAGGCGGTCGAGGACGTGGCGGTGCAGCTGTTCGGCTCCAAGGCGAGCGTGGTCATGACCAACGTCGCCGGCCCGCGCGAGGCGTTGTATCTCGCCGGCGTGCCGCTGGAGCGGGTGATGTTCTGGGTGCCGCATCCGGGCAGGGAGCTTGGCATGGGGATCAGCATCCTGAGCTACCGCGGCTCGGCCACGCTGGCGGTGATCGCCGATGCGCACTTGGTGCCCGACCCGGAGAGAATCACCGCGCGCTTCAACCGCGAGTTTGCGACGATGCTGGCGGCGGTGAAGCGGCGGCAGCCAGCATCGGCACGCAAGCGGGCGACAGGTCGACCGCGCAGCACGGCCAAGGCGTCGGGCGGCCGAGGGCCGCGAGGTGTCTAACCGGGTCGCAGTGGATGGCCGACTCGGATCGATCGGCCGACCCCCCCCCGCGCTGGCGCAGCGCGCCTACACTGCAGCCGTGCGAAGCGCGCCTGACCTTCACGTCGATGAGCTGGCGAAACTCTGCCGGCGGTTTGGCGTACGCCGGCTCGAAGTGTTCGGATCCGCGGCTTCGCAGGCGTTCGACCCGCAGCGAAGCGACTTTGACTTCATCGTGGATTTCGGTGACAGAACGTCGGGCCTGTTCGACGACTACTTCGCACTGAAAGGGGCGCTGGAGGTCTTGTACGGCCGCCCCGTGGACCTGGTGATGGCGGGGGCGATTCGCAATCCCCATTTCCTGCGCGCCGTCAACGCCACCCGGCGTCTCCTCTATGCAGCCGAGGACGCCCAAGCTGCTTGAGGACATCCGGGACGCGTCCGGCTTCATCCTGGAAAGCGTTCGCGGCAAATCGCTCGCGGACTTCCGCGGCAACCGCCTGCTGCGGCAAGCAATCGAGCGCAACTTCGAGATCATCGGCGAGGCGATCCGGCGGCTAGCTCAGGTCGATCCGGAATGCGCGGCTCGTATCGGCGATTACCGACAGATCATCGCCTTCCGAAACGTGCTCATTCACGGCTACGACCTGGTCGACGATGCGCTGGTTTGGGACACGATCGAACGGAAGCTGCCGGCGTTGCTTCACGACGTGTCGTGCCTGCTCGCGTCCCTCGGCGATCCATCGTCGTAATTGCACGTGGAGGATCGAGCGGTCGGACGAGGTGAAGGCCACGCCACGGGTCACGGCGCCGTGAAGGCCTCGCCGGTTTCTCCAGTCCGTCACGCTTCGCGGTGAGCGTTGCCGTACGGAGCCTCCATTCGGGTCGGCTGCGGCGATTGGCGCTCGCCGGAAGCCGCAACGGATCGGCCAGCGACCGTCACCGTCCCGCGCGGGACACGGTTGTCGCGGCCCCGCCGGGAGAGTGGACGCTTTCGCCGGTGCTAATTTCAGCCGAGTGGCGCGGCTTGGGCTGCGGCATCCCGAGAGCCCGCAGCGCGCAGCGTCTCCCGTGACGGGCAGCCCGTCGGCCGAACGGTGTTGAGATCGTCCGTGACGCAAGCTCTGCCCGACCGTCGAGCCCTCGTGGTCGCGGCCCGCGACGCGGATCGCCGAACTCGGGACAATCCATCCCCGGCGCACGCCTTGTGCTTACGCGGCCGATCCTGTGTTCGAGGGCTCCCGCTGCCGCCGGACTTCGCCAACCTTCGCGGTCAGCTGAACTCGCAGCGCCTGCATGACCTTCACGGCGGTGGCGCAGAGCGGCTTGACGCTGGCGACGAGAACTTTGTGCCGGCTCGCGATCGAGCCGCGTGTCCTGAGTGACCTGAGCTATCCCCAGAGCGTGCGCGACCGCTGGCCTTCAGCCGCTTACCCCGCCGCCAACAGCCCCCGATGCAGCGGCTGCCCCTGCAGCCACGCCCGCCGCTCGGCCTCGCCCTCCCACTGAGCCGCCCGCTCGCGCACCTACGCCGCGCCCTCGACCTTCGCCCGCTGCGCCTCCGCCTTCTGCCCGCACGACCGCAGCACCTCATGCGCGGTGACCCACACCTGCGCCGGGTCTTCGCACCACAGGTCCACGTGCCGCGCCAGCGGCAGGGCGCGGCGCGCCAGATCGGCGGCTCGGGCCTTCTCGCCGCGCTCCAGCGCGATGCGCGCGGCGCCGTTCAACGCGCAGCGCATCAGCGCCTTCATGCCGCGCGCCTCCAGCTCCGCGAGCAGGCCGTCGATCTCGCTCTGCGCGGGCGCATGCCAGCGCAGCAGCACGGCGCGCAGCAGCAGTCGCAAGCCGGTCGGCACGTCGCCGGAAAGCAGCCCGAGCAGGCCCTGCACCGCTTCCGCCGCTGATTTGCCGCGCGCGGTGGCCAGGCGCGCCCGCGCGATCAGCATGCCGAGGTCGCTGAGCGCGGATGCGGTGCCTCCTTGCAGTCCCGTGCGCGCGAGCCAGCGCTCGGCCTCGTCGAGCCGGCCGACGGCCAGGTGCGCCACCGCCAGGTCGGCGGCGGCGGTAAAGCTGATCGGGTCCTCCTGGAGCGCGACCGCGCTGCGCAGCATCGCCATGCCGGCGGCGGGCTCGCCGTGGCCGATTTGCATCAGACCGAGGATTTGCATCAGGTTCGTGCGCCCGCCCACACCCTCGTGCATCCGCTCGGCGAGCGCCAGCGTGGCCAGCCCGACCTCCAGCGCGCGGTCGAGATCTCCGAGCGAGTGCCGCACCCGCGCCAAGCGGTTGCCGAGGTAGATGCGCACGGCCGCGTCGACTTCATCGCCGGCCGCGGCCAGCGCCGCCGTCAGGCGTTCGTCGGCTTCGTGCCAGCGCCCGTCCCAGTGCAGCGCGCTGCCGATGCCGCTGTGCAGGTTGACCAGCGCCGCCTTGCCGTCGGCCGCCACCGCCTCCTGCACGGCGGCGCACAGCGCCAGCGCCTCGTCCACCGGCAGGCCGTACGGCACGGCGGCGCAGACGAAGCGCGCCGCCTCGCCGAGTTCGGCGCCGGTCAGCAGCCGCTGGCCCTCGCCGGACAGGTCCTGCGCCAGCCGCCGCGCCGTCTCGACCGACTGCGCCAGTTGGCAGGCGTTGACCTGCACCGCGATCCGCGTGCTGGCGTTGAGCAGCCGCTCGCGCTCCGTTGTCGCCAGAGAATCGGCCTCGTCGAGCGCGACGATGGCCGTGGCGTCGCGATCGGCGCGGCTCCAGCAGCGCGCGGCCTCGCGCCACGCCGCTACCGCTGCCGCCCGCGGCGATGCGCC
>CALGWX010000250.1 GCA_937936215.1 uncultured Burkholderiaceae bacterium
ACCCGCCGGCTGCTGTCGGTGGCGCTCGGTGACCTGGCGCTCGCCGACACGGTGGCGACGATGACGATGCTGATGGGCCGCGGCGAGGCCGCCGCGCGCCGTGCCTGGATCGAGGAGCATGGCAACGAGGTCGAGGCGGACATCTGAGGCTGGCGGTAAGTCCGCCGGCCATCGGCGCAAGCAAACGGCGCCGTCGTCGCCCGACGGCAAGGCTGGCAGCCGTATCGCATACCACGGCGACGGCCGACGTTTCGGAGCAGGCGCAAAACGCTCGCGATGCGTCGGCTGCGCCGCCCGGTGGCACTTGGGCATCCGGCGCACCACTGCGCAAGCCTGCGCCGCCGAGCCTGATCCCGGCCGGCTCGCGGCGGCGATGGCATCACGGCGCGCGCAGCGTCCCGGTTGACGGGATAACGACTCGGTCGCGCCGCAAGGCGCGGCAGCGCCTGCCGATCCGATCGCTGTTGTCGAACTGGATGCGCGCCGCCGCGAGGGTGTTCCCGAGTCCGCAGGCGGCAAAGACGAAACGCACGGCCGGACACGCAGGCAGAAATGCTGACGTAATCCGGCTGAGCCTTCTGAGACCGCGTCACGCCTCGCTGCGCGCGGCCGGGTGATGGTGGGCCCTCTACACTCTTTGCCCTTTCCGGCCGCGGCGCGGCCCGCCGCGCCGCGATATCCAACTTGCCCGCGCAAACCCTGTATCAGCTGATTGGCAGCTTCGGCCGCCGGCACTGGCGCGCCTATCTGCTGTCGGCGCTGATGCTGGTCGGCGTCGCCGTGCTCACCGTGTGGGTGCCGCGCCAGGTCGGGCGCATCGTCGACGCGCTGGTGGCGCAGCAGCTGGACGGCGCAGGGATATGGCGCGAGCTTGGCCTGCTCGTGCTGATGGGCGCCACCATCTATCTGCTGCGCGTCGGCTGGCGGCTGCAGCTGTTTTCCGCCGCGTATCGGCTGGGCGTGGAGCTGCGCACGCGGCTGTACGCCAAGCTGACCACGCAGGGCCCGCAGTTCTTCCACGGCAGCCGCACCGGCGACCTGATGGCGCGCGCCACCAACGACGTCGACGCCGTCGAGCTGGCTGCCGGCGAAGCGTTCCTCGCCGGCTTCGACGGCACCCTGACGCTGGTGCTGGTGGTGGCGATGATGACGCTCGGCGTCGACTGGCGCCTCGCCCTGGTGGCGTTGCTGCCGTTTCCGTTCATGGCGTGGAGTTTCTGGGTGATCTCGCGCCGCGTCCACGACGCCTGGCGCGAGTCGCTCGACCGCTTCTCGAGGCTCAACGACCACGTGCAGGAGACCGTGGCCGGCGTGCGCACGCTGCGCGCGCTGGGGCTGGAATGGCGCGCCGGCGAGGAGTTCTCGCGCCGCGCCCAGGCCGCCGCCGACACCAGCTTCCAGGCGCTGAAGTGGGAGGCCGCCTACGAGCCGGCGGTGGGCGGCACGCTGACCGCCGCCACCGTACTGACGATGGGCGTGGGCGGCTGGTTCGTCTGGCAGGGGCAGATGACGGTGGGGCAGCTGACGGCCTTCACGATGTACCTGGGGCAGCTCATCTGGCCGATGTTCGCCATGGGGTGGGTGCTGTCGCTGCTGGAGCGTGGCAAGGCGGCGTGGGCCCGGCTGGAGCCGGTGCTGCGCGCGGCGCCGAGCATCGACGACCGCGGCAGCATCGAGGCGGTGGCGCCCGGGCCGCTGGTGTTCGACGGCGTGAGCTTTTCGTATCCCGGGCAGTCGGTGCCGGCGCTCGAGGGGGTCTCGATCGAGTTGCCGCCGGGGCAGACGCTCGGCGTGGTCGGCCCCACCGGCGCCGGCAAGTCGACGCTGATCCACCTGCTGCTGCGCCACTACGCGCCGGGCGCCGGCCGCATCACCTGGGGCGGCGAGCCGGTGGAGCGCTACCGGCTGGCGGCGTTGCGCGCAGCAATCGCCTGGGTGCCGCAGGAGCCGTTCCTGTTCTCGGCCTCGATCGCGCAGAACATCGCCCTGGCGAAGGCCGAGGCGACGCGGCAGCAGATCGAGCGCGCGGCGCGGCTGGCCGACCTGCATCACGACGTGCGCCGCTTCGCCAACGGCTACGACACGCTGGTCGGCGAGCGCGGGGTGACGCTGTCTGGCGGGCAGCGGCAGCGGGTGGCGATCGCCCGCGTCCTGCTCACCGACACGCCGCTGCTGCTGCTCGACGACGCGCTGTCGGCGGTGGACACCGGCACCGAGACGCGGATCCTCGAGCACCTGCGCGGCGCGCGGGCGGGGCGCACGGCGATCATCGTCAGCCACCGGCTGTCGGCGGTGGCCGACGCCGACCAGATCGTGGTGCTGAAGGCCGGCCGTATCGTCGAGCGCGGCACGCACGACGAGCTGCTGGTGCGCGGCGGGTGGTATGCGGCGCAGTGGCGCTACCAGCAACTGGAGGCGAGCCTCGATGCCGCATGAGGCCACCGCGCTGCCGAGCGAAGCACGGCGTGGCGCGCCCGCGGCGGGCGAGCGCCGCAGGGGCTTTGCGCTGCTGGCGCGCGCGGCGGCGCCGGATGCGCGCAGCCTGGGCTGGGCCTCCGGCTGGCTCGCGGTCGCGGGGCTGCTGGAGGCGATCGGGCCGATCCTGGGCAAGGTCTTCATCGACGAGCACCTGCTGCCGCGCGACTTCGAGCCGATCGCCATCGGCGCCTTGCTGGCGGGCATGCTGCTTACGGGCCTGGCGGCCAGCGCCCTGCGCTACCTGCAACTGGTGCGGCTGGCGGGCCTGGCAATGCGTTCGGTGCGGCGCCTGCGCGAGTGGGTCTACGACCACGTGCTGTGGCTGCCGATGGCCTTCTTCGACCGCGCCATCACCGGCCAGCTGGTCAGCCGCATCACCAACGACACCGAGCAGATCCGGCAGCTTTACCAGCAGGTGCTGTTCGAGGTGCTGCAGGGGCTGACCGTCCTGCTGGGCGCGATCGTCGCCATGGCCTGGCTCGACTGGCGGCTGATGCTGATCGTGCTGCTGCTGCTGCCGGCGACGGTGGCGATCATCGTCGCCTACCAGCGCTGGTCGGCGCCGGCGGTGGCGCGCTCGCGCGAGCTGCGCAGCGACATCAACGCGCAGATGGCCGAGAGCATCGCCGGCATGAGCGTGCTGCAGGCCACCGGCGCCGCGCCCCGCTTCGCGCGCCGCTTCGCCGAGACCAACGACGGCTACTACCGGGCGCGGCTGGGCGAGGTGCGGGCCAACGCCTGGCTGCTGCGGCCGGCGCTGGACCTGCTGAACATCCTGCTGATCGTCGCCGTGATTACCGCCTTCGGGCTGAAGCCCTTCGACGGCCTGCAGATCGGCCTGCTGTACGCCTTCATCACCTACATCGCCCGCGTCGTCGAGCCGCTGATCCAGATCACCATGCAGTTCTCGCTGCTGCAGCAGGCGGTGATCGCAGCCGCCCGCGTCAACGCGCTGCTGGCGGAGGGCGGCACCGCCGCCGTGGGCGAGGGCCGCCGCATCGAGGCCGGCCACGTGCGGCTGGCCAGCGTCACCTTCGGCTACGACCCGCACGAGCCGGTGCTGCATGACCTGTCGCTCGACGTGCCGCCGGGGCGCTTCTACGGCATCGTCGGCCACACCGGCGCCGGCAAGAGCACGCTGCTGGCGCTGCTGCTACGCTTCTACGCGCCGCAGGCGGGCCGCATCGAGATTGATGGCGTGCCGCTGGCGGCGATCGGCGACGCGCAGTTCCGCGCCGACGTCGGCCTGGTGCCGCAGGAACCCTTCCTGCTGGCGGCGAGCGCGCGCGAGAACATCGACATGGGCCGGGGCCTGACCGACGCGCAGATCGAGGCGGCGGCGCGCGCCGCGCGCGCGCACGAGTTCATCGTCGCGCTGGAAAGCGGCTACGACACGCCGCTGGGCGAGGTTGGGGCGCGGCTGTCCTCCGGGCAGAAGCAGTTGATCGCGGTGGCCCGTGCGCTCGCCGGCCGGCCGAAGATCCTGTTCCTCGACGAGGCGACCGCGCGCATCGACAGCGAGACCGAGCGCCTCGTGCAGCAGGCGCTGGCGGCGCTGCACGGCCAGGTGACGGTGATCGCCATCGCCCACCGTCTTTCCACCATCCGCGCCGCCGACCGCATCGTCGTGCTCAACCACGGCCGTATCGCCGAGCAGGGCACACACGAGGAGCTGATGGCGATCGACGGCGGCATCTACCAGCGGCTGTACCTGCTGCAGCAGATCGGCGAGTGAGACATCCTGGGTCAACCTCCCTGTGCAGAGGCGAGTGCGACGGCGCTGCCGTGCAGGGCTGGGTCGTAGTGTTGGCGGTCGGTCCAAGCGCGCCAGATCACGCGCAGCCAGGCTCTGGCGAGGATGCGGATGGCGTGGGTGTGGTCGCAGCCGCGTGCGCGGGCGGCCTGGTAGAGGCTGCGCGC
>CALGWX010000251.1 GCA_937936215.1 uncultured Burkholderiaceae bacterium
CCATCATCGCGGCCAGCACCTGCTTGCCCGCGTTGATGCACAGACCGTAGCACGCGTGCTTCACCTCCTTCAGTACGCCTTGGATCGGCAAGGTCAGCTGCACTTGCGCAGCCGGAACAGCCCGCAGCGCGGGCTTCGTGCGAGACTTCATCTCGGTGGCTCCTTCGGCTGCTTGTCAGGCCACCCGCATGGTCTTATGCGGGTCGAAGGAGCTGCCACCTCAGCTCACGCGTTCAACAGACTTTGGGACATCGCCCCGACAGTCCGAGGCCGAGCGCTGCGCCGGCAAGCCATCGAAGGTGAGCGCGAACGTTTGTGCGACTCGGCAGCCAAATGACGAGGCGCGCACCACCAACGGCCAGGAGGATCATCAGCGCGCTGAGCGTGTGCGAAAGACAGACAAGGGCGATGCCGATCGCCACCGCGAGAGGATCTGGTTTGTCCGTCAGACTCTTTAAAGCGAAAAGCAGGACGAAGGGCTGAGCCAGCGTCCAGGCGAGCGCACCGTAGTGACTGGAAAGGAAAAAAGCGCAGGCGACGTGATCGCAAGCAACGCAGTCGCAACGCGGTAGCGGGTCGGCGTTGCCTTTGGGAACAGCTGATGAACGAAGACCGCGAGCAGGAGGTAGGGCAGCCACGCCGCAAGCAGCAATGCTTTCTCCGCAGAAAAGCCGGCGAATCGAAAGACGGCTGCGACGTAGTAGAGAAGCGGCGGGTAGTAAAGAAAGGTAGGGTCGCCGAGACCGTAGTGGGAGGCAAAAGCCCACCGCGGCGTAAGCCAGCCCTCCGTCAGTGCTAAGTAGAACTTATGCGACCAGCGTAAATGTGTGATGTGATCGACTTGCGGGACCAGCTTTCCAAACAGGAGAGGTTGCGTCCACAGCAAGATCGAAGATAACAGCAGGAGCGACAGCGCGGCCGATGTGCGAAGAGGCGCAGGGCTTAGGGCCATGGTGAGCCTCGAAGAGCCGAACCTCAATGCGCCGGGGGCGAGGGAGACTCGCCCGGAAGCTCGAGTCTGTTGAGCAGATACAGCGGCCTGCGTTTGGCTTCGTCGAACATCCGCCCCAGGTATTCGCCGATGACGCCGAGGAACATCAGCTGCATGCCGCCGAGGAAGAGAACGACCACGATCAGCGTCGGAAAGCCAGGCACGGGGTCGCCCCAGATGAGCGTCTTGGCGATGATCCACATCGCGTAGAAGAACGCGAAAGCGGCGATCGACAGCCCGAGGTAGCTGGCGACCTTCAGCGGCGCGATCGAGAACGAGGTGATGCCGTCGAGGGCGAAGTTCCACAGCCGCCAATAGTTCCACTTGGTGTCACCGGCGAAGCGGGGGTCGCGGCGGTAGGGCACGCCCACCTGCGGAAAGCCGATCCACGCAAACAGCCCTTTCATGAACCGGTGCTGCTCGCGCAACTGTTTGAGGGCGTCCAGGGCGCGGCGGCTGAGCAGGCGGAAGTCGCCGGTGTCGGCGGGGATCTTGACCCGGCTCATGCGCTGGATCAGCCGGTAGAAGGCATAGGCGGTCGCCTTCTTGGCCACGCTCTCGCCAGCGCGCGACTCGCGCTGGGCGTAGACGACGTCGTAGCCCTCCTGCCACTTGCGCAGCAGCTCCGGGATCAGCTCGGGTGGATCCTGCAGGTCCGCGTCGATGACGATCGCCGCGTCGCCGCGCGCGACGTCGAGGCCGGCGGTCAGCGCGATCTCCTTGCCGAAGTTGCGGCTCAGATCGACGATGCCGACGCGCGGGTCCTGGGCGCGCAACTGGCGCAGCACCTGAAGGGTGCCGTCCTTGCTGCCGTCGTTGACGTAGATGACCTCGGCGTCCATGTCCAGGCCATCGAGCACGGCGCTGGTGCGGCGGTGGAACTCCGGCAGCACGGCCTCCTCGTTGTAGGCGGGAACGACGATCGAAAGCAGCGGCATCGGGCGGGCTCCGGGGCGAAGGGCGATCGGGCTACGCAGGGCGAGGCGCGCCGAAAGTCAGTGCGCGGTTGGCGAGGAAGTTGAACACGAGCACGGTCACGGTCGCGACCACTTGGCCGATGAGATAGTGCACGCCCTGCCAGTGCACCAGCGCCCAGACGATGGCAAGGTTCAAGCCCATGCCCGCGACGGCGATGGCCAGGAAGCGCGGCAGCGCCACGGCGTGGCGCGCGTGACTCTGGAAGGTGAGGCGGTAGTTCAGCGCGTAGTTGATTACGGCGCCCACGAGGAACCCGGCGGTGGTGGCCGCGGCCGGCGGCCAACCGAGCGCCTGCACGAGAGCAATCAGCGTGGCGAAGTGCGCCGCGGTGCCGACCGCGCCCACGGCCGCAAAGTCGAGGAACTGCAGGCCGGCATGCGGCTGCGCTGCCAATGCTGGCGTCGTGCGCGAGGTGCTCTCGCGTGCGGCGAGGGTGGCGGCCGCGAGCACCGCCAGCAGGCTGGCGAACGGCACGTGGTGGCGGGCGCCGCTTTCGGCGATCGAGTCCATGGCGGCGAGGTAAAGGTAGGCAAGCACGAGCAGCCAAACGCCGGGTGGCTGGGCGGACCATAGGGCACCGTTTCCGACGGCCACCAGGATCAGCAGCCAAATTGCCAGCCAGGCGGCGTTGCTGAGCGCCTTGAGGGCGATGAAGCGGTGGTTCAGGCCGTGTTCGTCACGGCGAAAGGCGTCGTAGGCAGACGTCGAGTTGTCGCCGGAGAAGTGCAGCAGGCGTTGCCACGCCAGTGCGAGGAAGCGATGCGGCTCGGCTGCGATCCACTCCAGGGCGAGCCGAGCGCCGAGCCGCGAGCGCTCGACCTCCGGGTACTGCCGCAGATCGACGGGGGCCGACTTGTTGTAGCCCGGCCCGGCCAGCGCGTTGTTGGCCCGGTAGAGCACGTCGCCGCCGTTGGTGGCGATGGGCACAGCGGCGCCGAGTTGCTCGACGTTGCGCATCGTCCACGGCGCGATCACCATGGCCATGCCGGCGATGACCACGCCCAGGCGCAGGATCGCCTGCCGCCACGTGGTTGGCGCGAGCAGTTCGGCGAGCGCGAAGGCCGTGGGGAGGAACATCAGCGCCGGCTGCACGAGGCTCGCCATGCCGAGGCACGCGCCGCTGCCGCCGAGGGCGCCGAGCGCGACTGCGGGCCGTCCTCCCGCAATGCGTCGCGCATAGACGTAAAGGGCGACGGATGCGGTGAGCAGGGCCAGCGCGGGCATCTCCTTGGCCGCGCCGGAGGCGCCGAGCACCAGGTTGGGCCAAAGCGCCAGCAGAAGGGCGGCGCACAGACCCGCGGCACGGCCGTAGAGCCAGCGCCCGAGGAAATAGGCACCGGCTGTCGCGGCGAGATAGGAAAGCAGGTTGACGGCGAGGATCGTCGCCAGCGGCTTTCCCGGCCCGATCACGAATGCAGCCGCCGCCAGGATCATCGGCAGCCCGGGTGGCCAGTAGGCGAGGTCGCCGCGCGGATCGACGTAGCCGCGGCCTTCCAGCAGCCGATTGGCCAGCCCGAGATACACCGCGCCGTCGGAGGTGACGACCGGCCCCATCCATGCGGCGCTGACCAGGCGCAATGCCAGGCCAGCGATGACGATGACGATCAGCGCGCGAAGGGGCGGCAAATCCTCCATCCACCCTGCCGCCAGGCGCAGGCTGGGCGTGAGCTTTGGCGCCAGCCAAAGCACGGTCGCGGCCAGGGTGGCGCCTACGAGCCCGGCAGCAACGGCAAGCCCGTGACGATCCGGTAACACGCGGGCGATGCCCTCGTAGAACACGGCGGCGACGGTCAGCATCGCTATGACGGCGAAGGCGGTCCGCACTAGCTCTGGAAGGGCAACCAGCTGAGCGGACGTCGCAGTCTCGTCGTGTGGAGTCATCGCGGAAACGATGTTGGGTGTCGATGCTGCCATGGCCAGCGGGAAAGCCGCCACTCCGGGCACTGGGCGCCGGACTCAGGGGAGGCGCTCACCCCGCCGGTTGCTTCGGAAGACGTGCAACCCAGCGGGTGGCAGCGCACGGGGATTCGGGTCGCCTGGGACTCGGCGATTGTGGGGCGCGCGACGAGGTCAGTCCAAGGGCCGCCATCGGCCGGATCGCGCCGCCCGGCGCGTGGCTGCGCGCGAGGCTCGGTCTTCGCATCTCAACGCCGCCCTCGCCTGGGCCCGCTTGCGGGCGCCGACGCGCGAAGGCGCAGGGACGAGGAAGTCAACGGATGCCGCCCGCGAAAGCTGAGCGCAGCGCCGTTGCGGTCGGAAATGGCGTTCGACGCGGGGCGTCGTGCCGGGATGCCCGCCTCGCGCTACCTCGTTGGCGCGCGACGTGCAGCGAGCCGGTTCCGTACGGCAAGCGGCGCCGTGCCATCCCGAAGGACGATCCTCGGTTTCGTTCCGAAGCCTGCGATCGTCGACGCGAGTCGCTCTTTCGGCGGCGCCCGCGGCCTACGCCCCCGCCCGTCTTTGCGCTGCGGCCGCGGTCACGAGCCGCTGGGTCCGCCCTGGCGGTTACGGATCGTTGCGACGAAGTCGAGCAGGTCACCCAGGCGATGAACCACGATGTCGGCAAGAATCGCCTTGTCGACCGACTGATAGCCGTGGCCCACAATATTGCGGAAACCAGCCATCTTGCGCATCGTGTCGGCGAGGCCCGGTTCCAGCCAGCCGGCGCGCGCGAGCAGGTCGAACAACTGACGGTTTGTTTCAGGCTCGCCCAGCCGATCGCTCGACACGATGTGCGAGGCGACGTCGATCGCGGCCTGGATCGCCAGTTGCAGCGTATGCGCGGCGAAGCGTTCCTCGCGCAGGTCCGTCGCGATCGACGCCGGATCCGACCATGTGCGCAGTTCTTGCACGCAGGTCTCGATAAAAGCGAGCTTCTTCTGCAGCAGTTCGGCGTCGGTCATGAGGTCTGCCTCCGGGCCGGCTGCCGATACTGCTTGAGGTAGGGCAGGACGTCGAAGTACTCGGCGCGCTTGCGCGTCTCGAACTCGACTCGGGCGCGGGCGTCGGTTTCGCAGAGCAGAATCCCGTCGCGCAGCACGCGGTGCACAAGATCCGGAGCGGCCCGGTTGAGCACAACGAGGTCGACTGGCTTGCCAATGACCCGCTCGATCTCGCCGGCAAGATCGAAGGCGAGTCCTTCCAGTGTCGCCGGCGGCGGGTTGCGGAACAGCACGCCGATGTCGACATCGCTGTCTGCCCGCGCCTCGCCGCGCGCCGCGCTGCCGTAAAGGTAGGCGCATACGATCGATGGTCCGCGCGTTGCGAAGAGGGCACGCAGGGTCCGAATCAGTTCGTCACCATTCATGCGGATGAATCTATCACTGCGCTTCGCGCGAGGAGTACGCCTGTTTTCGAACCCGGTCGCCCGCGGGCGCAGCCCGACCGTCCGGCGTACGCGCGACGGCGGTGCAAGTGGTGCGCGGGGCGAGGTGCGCGGGCAACCGATACGGGCAATGTCGATCAAGAGCGAGGGGGCCTTTCGGTCGGCCACACGTTGCCGCCCAACCGGAAGGCCGAGTGCGCTGAGCGCACCTCGGCATAATGGTTGCGTCTTTTTCACGGCGCGATCGGGCGCCTTGTCCAGCCGGTCGCTCTCGCCCCAACCTTCATGTCCCACGCCTCCCCCCTCATCGCCACTGACATCGAAGCCTACCTGCGCCAGCACGAGCGCAAGGGGCTGCTGCGCTTCATCACCTGCGGCTCGGTCGACGACGGTAAGAGCACCCTGATCGGGCGGATGCTGTACGAGTCGAAGCTGATCTTCGACGACCAGCTCGCCGCGCTGCAGGGCGACTCGCGCAAGTGGGGCACGCAGGGCGAGGAGCTCGACCTCGCGCTGCTGGTCGATGGCCTGGCGGCGGAGCGCGAGCAGGGCATCACGATCGACGTCGCCTACCGCTTCTTCTCCACCGAGCGGCGCAAGTTCATCGTCGCCGACACGCCGGGCCACGAGCAGTACACGCGCAACATGGCCACCGGCGCCTCCACCGCGGACCTGGCAATCATCCTGATCGACGCCCGCAAGGGCGTGCTGACGCAGACGCGCCGGCACAGCACCATCGTGTCGCTGCTGGGCATCCGCCACATCGTGCTGGCGGTCAACAAGATGGACTTGGTCGACTACTCGCAGGCCCGGTTCGAGGAGATCGTCGCCGAGTACCGCGACTTCGCGGCCCGGATCGGGCTTACCGACATCACCGCGATCCCGCTGTCGGCGCTGAAGGGCGACAACGTGGTGGCGCGCAGCGGCGCGATGCCGTGGTACGACGGCCCGGCGCTGATGCCGTGGCTGGAGGCGGTCGAGGTCGACGAGTTCCGCATGCAGTACGCGCCGTTCCGGCTGCCGGTGCAGTGGGTCAGCCGGCCCAACCTCGACTTCCGCGGCTTTGCGGGCACCATCGCCGGCGGCACGGTGCGGCCGGGGGATCGCGTGCGCGTGCTGCCGTCGGGGCGCGAGTCGACGGTGGCGCGCATCGTCACCTACGACGCCGACCTGCCGATGGCCGTGGCGGGGCAGTCGATCACGCTGACGCTCACCGACGAGATCGACATCTCGCGCGGCGACGTGATCTGCGCCGCCACCGCGCCGGCCGAGGTCGCCGACCAGTTCGAGACCACCATCGTCTGGATGCACGACGATCCGCTGCTGGTCGGCCGCCAGTACCTGCTGAAGATCGGCGGCAGCACGGTGCCGGTGCAGGTCACGGATCTAAAGTACCGGCTGAACGTCAACACGCTGGAGCACCTGGCCGCCAAGACGCTGGCGCTCAACGAGATCGGGGTGGCGAACATCGGCCTGGACAGGCCGATCGCCTTCGACCCCTACGCCAGCAACCGCGACACCGGCGGCTTCATCCTGATCGACCGGATGAGCAACGCCACCGTCGGCGCCGGCATGATCCACTTCGCGCTGCGGCGCGCGCACAACATCCACGTGCAGCCGGTCGACGTGAACAAGGCCGTGCGCGCCCGGCTGATGGGCCAGCAGCCCTGCGTGCTGTGGTTCACCGGGCTGTCGGGCGCCGGTAAGTCGACGGTCGCCAACCTGGTCGAGAAGAAGCTGGCGGCGCTGGGCCGCCACACGTACCTGCTCGACGGCGACAACGTCCGCCATGGGCTGAACAAGGATCTCGGCTTCACCCCGGCTGACCGGGTAGAGAACATCCGCCGTATCGCCGAGGTGTCCAAGCTGATGGTCGACGCCGGCCTGATCGTGCTCACCGCCTTCATCTCGCCGTTCCGCGCCGAGCGGCGGCTGGCGCGCAGCCTGCTGGGCGAGGGCGAGTTCCTGGAGATCTTCGTCGACGTGCCGCTGGCGGTGGCCGAGGCGCGCGACGCCAAGGGCCTTTACGCGAAGGCGCGCCGCGGCGAGCTGAAGAACTTCACCGGCATCGACTCGCCCTACGAGCCGCCGGAGGCGCCGGAGCTGCGGCTCGACACCGCCGCGCTCGACCCCGACGTGGCCGCCGAGCGCGTGGTGGCGCTGCTGCGCGTGCAGGGGAAGATCTGATGAACGACACCCGCATGAACCTGCAGCTCGACCCGGTGCGCCTGACGCACCTGCAGCGGCTCGAGGCCGAGGCCATCCACATCATGCGTGAGGTGGTGGCCGAGGCCGACAACCCGGTGATGCTGTACTCGATCGGCAAGGACAGCTCGGTGCTGCTGCACCTGGCGCTGAAGGCGTTCTATCCCGCCAAGCCGCCGTTTCCGCTGCTGCACGTGGACACGACGTGGAAGTTCCGCGACATGTACGCCTTCCGCGAGCGGCGCGTGCGCGAACTCGGGCTGGACCTGATCGTCCACGTCAACCAGGAAGGGCTGGCCGAAGGCGTCAACCCCTTCACCCACGGCTCCGCCGTGCACACCGACATCATGAAGACGGTGGCGCTGAAGCAGGCGCTCGACAAGTACGGCTTCGACGCCGCCTTCGGCGGCGCCCGCCGCGACGAGGAAAAGTCGCGCGCCAAGGAGCGCATCTTCTCGTTCCGCTCGGCGCAGCACCGCTGGGACCCGAAGAACCAGCGGCCGGAGCTCTGGCGCGTGTACAACGCGCGCAAGCACAAGGGCGAGAGCTTCCGCGTCTTTCCGATGTCGAACTGGACCGAGCTCGACATCTGGCAGTACGTGTACCTGGAGAACATCCCGATCGTGCCGCTGTACTTCGCCGCGCCGCGGCCGGTGGTCGAGCGCGACGGCGTGCTGATCATGGTCGACGACGATCGCATGCCGCTGGCGCCCGGCGAGCGGCCGCAGCTGCGTACCGTGCGCTTCCGCACGCTCGGCTGCTATCCGCTGACCGGCGCCATCGAGTCGGGGGCGACGACGCTGCCGGAGATCATCCAGGAGATGCTGCTCGCGACCACCTCGGAGCGCCAAGGCCGCGTCATCGACCACGACCAGGCGGGCTCGATGGAGAAGAAGAAGCAGGAGGGGTATTTCTGATGGCGCGCATCGGTGATCGTCTTGCGCCGGAACCGACGCGGAGAAGATCATGGAACACGTGATTCATCTGCGCATCGCGAAGCTACCTGAGGGTCTCGATCTGGCTACCAGCGATGAGGTCCAGGGGCTGGTGGCGCAGGGCCGGACGATCCAGGAGACGCTGGCCATCGCGCGCGACGTTGCCAAGAAGCTGATCGAGGCCCAGGCGGAGGACCCAGGTGTTCAGTTGCAACCGGCGCGCGAGGAATGCGACTACCCGTTGATCGTGGCGACCTGATGGGGCAACTGGCCGGCTTCACCTATCGGGAAATCATCCGCCGGCTGAAAGACCTCGGCTTTGAGTTCCACCGCCAAGCGGCGGGATCGCACGAGATCGCGGTCAACCGCGCCACGAGGCGGTTCACGACGATTCCCAACCACCCCGGGAACATGCCCGACGGAACGCTGAGGGCGATCCTGCAGCCCGACGTTCCGGTAGACACCTTTCTCAAGCGGGATTGACATCGGCTCCCGATGATCGACGGCTGGCTCTACAGCATCGCCGGCGCCGGTGTCGGCTTCATCGTCGGCGTGACCGGCATCGGCGGTGGCGCGCTGATGACGCCGATCCTGGTGATGCTCTTCGGCGTCTCGCCGGCGCTGGCGGTGGGCACCGACCTGCTGTTTGCGTCGATCACGAAGTTCTTCGGTGCGGCGATGCACGGCCGCCACGGCACCATCGACTGGCTGGTGGTGCGCCGGCTGGCGCTGGGCAGCCTGCCGGCGGCGGGGCTCACGGCGGCATTCCTGGCCGTCTACGGCGGGCAGAAGATCGGCGAGGGCGTGATCCTGCACCTGCTCGGCGTGGCGCTGGTGCTCACCGCGATCGGCCTGCTGCTCAAGGGCCGGCTGCACCAGATCGGCCGCCGCCTGCGCACCGACATTCCGGCCAAGTTCAAGGGGATGCAGCCGGCGTTGACGGTGCTGGCGGGCGTGATCCTCGGCGTGCTGGTGACGATGACCTCGGTGGGCGCCGGCGCGCTCGGCACGGTGATGATGGTCTACCTGTACCCGTACCGCCTGACGCCGGCCAAGCTCGTCGGCACCGACCTCGCGCACGCGCTGCCGCTGGCGCTGGTGGCCGGCATGGGGCACCTGCTGATCGGCAACGTGGATTTCGCGCTGCTCGGCTGGCTGCTGCTGGGGTCGATTCCGGGCATCGTCGCCGGTTCGCTCATCTCGACGCGGGCGCCGGCGGCGTGGGTGGCGCGGGCCATTGCGGTGTTGCTCGCGATCATCGGCGTGAGGCTGCTGGCGTAGCGTCGGCGGCCGCGAAGGTTGCCCCGCGGCGGTTCACCGGAATGCCGCGGCCCGGGCCAGGGCGCCGAGCACGAGCGTGACGAGGCCCACCGCCGCGCGCAGGCCCTTTTCCGGCAGGCGACGAACGGTGAGGGTGGCAATCGGCACCGACATCAGCGCCCCCGCAACCAGCGGCAGCGTCAGGCCCCAGTGGATCTCGCGGCCGAGTGCGAGGTAGGCGGCGAGCCCCACCACGCAGGTGAACGACTCGGCCACCGAGGAAATGGCCACCGCGTGCTTGGAGGGCAGGCCGGAGACCACTTGCCCTGCCGTGACCAGCGGCCCGTAGCCGCCGCCGCTCAGGCTCTTGTTGAACGCCGCCACCGCGCCGAGAGCGACGATGCCGCCCGGGCGGTAGCGGAAAGGCCGCTGGATCGTGAGCAGGATCACCAGGCCCATCGCGATGATGATGGTGGCGATGAACACGGTCAGCATCTCGCGGGAGACCTTGACCGCCAGGGTGGCGGCGACGATTGCGCCGACGGTCGACAGCGCGATCAGCAGCAGCGCCGTGCGCCGCGCCCGCGCGTCGCGCAGGAGGTTGACGTTGCCGTCGCGCTGGTGCAGCAGGCCGGCGGCGGCGCCGGTCAGCGCCTCGCTCAGCAGGATCGCCGGCACGATCTCCAGCGGCGCGAAGCCGGCGAGCAGCAGCAGCGGGGTGAGCGTCGTGCCGTAGCCCATGCCGAGGCTGGAGTCGACGTATTCGCACAGCAGGGCGAGGAAGAAGACCAGGATCGCCGCGCGCGGCAGCGCACTGGCCCAATCGCCACCGACCGGCAGGCCCTGCGGCATGACGGCGTGCATCAGCAGCAGCACGGTGACCGTTCCCAGCATGGCAACCCACACGCGCATGCGGCGCGGGCTGTCGTTGTTGAACTGCAGGAGGGCGGCGCGAAGGCGTTGCATTCGGGGCTCCAGGGGCGGCCCGTGAGGGGCTGGACACGCTTCGTCGGTGCACGGCCCGTGCCAGCGCGCCAAGTGCTTGAAGCAACTTGCCCTGACGCTTACGCTCGCGGCAAGTCGCCAAATATCGCGATTTATGCGTGACATGTCGGCGGTTTGAAAATCGTAGAGCGAAATATCGTGGAAAAATCGCTTGAACTTGCGCTTTGGCGCGCCGTCGGTTCCGCGCCCGATCTTCAGGCGGGTCTGGCTACGGGGCTCGAGGCGCTCGGCGGCCGCCTGCCGGTCGCGGCAGCGGCGGTCCGGCTGCTGCTGCCGGAGCACCGCCTCTGGGAGACGGTGGCGCTGGCCGGGCCGGGGCCGAGGGCGCCTTTGGCCGGCGTCGATCACATCGCCGAGGGCAGCGCACCCGGCCTGCCGCCAGCGTTGCGCCGGCAGCGCCTCGTGGTTGCCAGCACCGCTGACTTCGGCCGCGCCGCGCCTGGCCTGCTGCCGCATGCGGCCGAGGGACCCCTCGTCGCGGCGGTGATCTGCGACGAGCCGCGGCTGACGGCGGTGCTGCTGCTGGCGGGTCTTTCCGAATCGGCGCTGACGGCGCGTACGCGCGCCGCCGTCGAGGCGCTGCTCGAGCCGCTGGGGCCCGCCCTGCGCCATCACGCCCGCGAACGCGATGCCGCCGCGTTGCACGAGGCCGCCGAGGCCGACCGGCGCTCGCTGCTCGGCCGCCTCGGCCGCAAGGACCTCGCCGAGGCGATCGTCGGCGCCGACTCCGGCCTGCGCGAGGTGATGGAGCGGGTGGCGCAGGTGGCACGCTCGGACGCGCCAGTGCTGCTGCTCGGCGAGACCGGCAGCGGCAAGGAGGTGGTGGCGCGCGCGATCCACCGCCAGTCGCCGCGGGCGGAGGGGCCGTTCATCCGCGTCAACTGCGGCGCCATTGCCGCCGACCTGATTGACTCGGAACTGTTCGGCCACGAGCGCGGCAGCTTCACCGGGGCCGTGGCGCAGCGGCGCGGCTGGTTCGAGCGCGCCGATGGCGGCACGCTGTTCCTCGACGAGGTCGCCGAACTGCCGCTGCCGGCGCAGGTGCGGCTGCTGCGCGTGCTGCAGGACGGGCTGGTGCAGCGGGTCGGCGGCGAGCAGCCGCTCGCCGTCAACGTGCGCGTGATCGCGGCCACCAACCAGGACCTGCGGGCGATGATCCGCGATGGCCGCTTCCGCGATGACCTGTGGTACCGGCTCGCGGTCTTCCCGCTGCATCTGCCGCCGCTGCGCGAGCGGCCTGGCGACATTCCCGCGCTGGCGGCGCACTTTGCGCAGCGCGCCGCCGGCAAGCTGGGGCTGGCGTTGTGTCTGCCGGCGGAAGAAGACATCCGCCTGCTTTGCGCCTACGACTGGCCGGGCAACATCCGCGAACTCGCCTCCGTCATCGAGCGGGCGGCGATCCTCGGCAACGGCCGGCGGCTGGAGGTGGCCAAGGCGCTGGGCATCGCCGCCGCCGGCCCGGCGCCGCCGCGGCCCGTAATCGCGCCGCCAGCCCCGCCCAGCGCTACGGCCCCGTACGCGGATCCGCCACCGGCGAGCTTCGACGACCAGGCGCGCGCCATCATCGAGGCGGCGCTGCGGCGCAGCCTCGGCCGCGTCGACGGCCCTTTCGGCGCCGCGCGCCAGCTCGGCGTCAACCCGCAGACGCTGCGCTCGCGGATGAAGAAGCTCGGCGTCGATGCGCGGCGCTTTCGCACGCCGCGCTGATCCGGCATCACGAGTCAATGACGAACTGCTGCCGACGCATGCCGCCGCTTTCGCGACGTGTTGCGCCCGCGCCGCGCGCCTTCACTCTTGCGTGGATGCGCGCCGCAATCGACGCCGTGCCAGAGCAACAACGCCGGGGGCGGCGAGGATCTCGGCACGCTGCTCGACCGCGCGGAGCAACCCGCGTCTTTAGACGAGATGGCGTTGCTTGGATACCCGAACCGCACCGCTGGCGGCCGGAGGTGATTGCTATTTGTCGAACCGCACCCGCTCGCTCGGCGACACCCGCACCCGCTCCAGGCACACGCCCGCGGAATAAGAGAAGCGATCGAGTTCCCCCATCACGCAGCGGTCGCCGCCCGTGACCTGCACGCGGCCGATCTCGTTGCAGGCAATGCCGCGAAACAGCGTCTCGCGCGCGACGCTGTTGCCGGGATTGATCGAATAAAAGGCCAGCGTGCGGCTTTCGTACGCGACGCCGCTGGTCCGGTAGACGACGAACCGCGGCACGATGTTGCGGATCTCCTGGTTGGTGTCGTTGCGCATCCGGAAGCCGAGCCGGCAGTTCTGGCCAGCGTCTTCCATGCGCTCCAACGTCAGCACGGCCTCGCCGGTGAAGGTCGGCTTGTCTTCTTCCTTGGCTGGCTCGCCCGGCAGGTAAGTCCAGGTCTTGTCGGCTTTGAGCAGGATGCGCCGCCCGTCGGGGCCGGTGACCTCGAAGTCGCCGGGCGCCTGCGCCCAGGAAAAAGTTGTGGCCGCAAGCAGCGCCACGGTGGCCGTCGTCAGGAAGGCTCGCTTCATCGGTGTTGCTCCCATTCGGCGCCTGGCGCCGCGGCCCGCAAAGATACCGCGCCGCCGCCGCCGTGCCGGCCGCCGGGGGATGAAGGGGCGGGCCAAGGGGCCAGGCGTCGCG
Source organism: uncultured Burkholderiaceae bacterium (assembly GCA_937936215.1). Classification (GTDB taxonomy): domain Bacteria; phylum Pseudomonadota; class Gammaproteobacteria; order Burkholderiales; family Burkholderiaceae_F; genus JADJWR01. Next base: position 13,320 of record CALGWX010000251.1, read on the forward strand.
CCCCGGCGAATGCCGCGCCGGTAAGAAAGGCCCGTCGCGCGCGGCCGGCAAGAGCACACGCCTTCCGACCGCTTGCGGACGGAAGGGGCATGGCCCAGGTTCAGTGGCCGGGTCGCGAGGGATGCCGTCCGTAGAATGCGCGCCTGTCTTCCCGCCCCAGCTCCGATCCCGTGAAGCTCTCCATCATCGGCACTGGCTACGTTGGCCTCGTCACCGGCGCCTGTCTGGCCGACGTCGGCAACGACGTGCTGTGCATCGACGTGGACCGCGCCAAAATCGAGCGACTGCGCGCGGGCGAGATTCCGATCCACGAGCCGGGGCTGGATGCCGTGGTGGCCCGCGGCGTGAAGGCCGGCCGGCTGCGCTTCTCGACCAGCCACGACGAGGCCGTGGCGCACGCGGCGCTGGTGTTCATCGCCGTGGGCACGCCGCCGGGCGAGGACGGCTCGGCCGAT
>CALGWX010000252.1 GCA_937936215.1 uncultured Burkholderiaceae bacterium
CGCGCAGCGCGACGGTATTGCCGTCGTCGCTCAGTTCGACGAGCGTGAAGGCCGGCGCGGCCGAGCCCGTGACCTCGATGCGGCCGCGGACCACGTACAGGAAGACGTTGCGGCCGGTGAGACCCGCGAACTCGAGGCCGCCGCCGGCGGCCAATTCGACCGTGGACATGAACACGCCGGTCAGCGACCGGACCGGGCCCTCGGCGCCGTTGAAGCGCCCCGCGATCAGGTTGACTTTTCCACGCCCATCGTCGGTCGCTAGCGCCGGGATCGCGTCGCACTGCAGCCCCGTGTACGCGGGCGCCGTCATCTTCAGCCGCGCCGGCAGGTTGACCCACAACTGCAGGATCTCCAGCGACCCGCCGCGCCGCTTGAACTCCTCCGGCGACAGTTCGGCGTGCACCAGGCCGCGGCCGGCGGTCATCCACTGCACGCCGCCGGCGCGGATGACGCTTTCACGCCCGGCGCTGTCGCGGTGCGCCAGTTCGCCGTCGAGGATGAAGGTCACCGTCTCGAAGCCGCGGTGCGGGTGCGGGCCGAACGGCAGGCCGCGGTTGTTGGGCGGGTACTGCTGCGGGCCGTGGTGGTTGAGGAACAGGAACGGATCGATCTGCTCGACTTGCGGCCCGGGCAGCGGCCGGCGCGTGACGAGGTCGCCGCTGTCGTCACGGTAGGCGGGGTGCATATGCCGGATCGTTCTCTGCGTCATGGGGCAGGCGTTCGAAATAGGGGAGGGGTCGACGCGGCAGCAGCGCGGCGGCCGATTCGGCTTGCCGCTGCCGCTGCCGCCGGCGGCGTCGCCTGGCGGTGGCTTCGACCGGAGCGCAGCGCCGAAATTCCTCGGCAGCAACGCACATTGCGGCTGGCACGCTTGCCGTGTCGTCACCGCCCACGCGTGGCGATCGCGCGCTGGGCGGCATGGGCTCTCGCGCGGGCGTGAGCCGCGGCGAAGTCATCGTTTTCAAGCGATTTTCCTCGGCGGCCTGGGCTCTCGCCGCCGGAAGTCAGCGGGGGCGTCCGCGTTTCGGCGCCTCAGACCGGCGGTTGCCGCGGTTCGACCACCAGCTCGCGCGAACCGGTGTTCGGGTCGGGGCGGCGGCGGAAGATCACGTCGGGCAGCACGGCCACGAGCACCTCGGCGGTGGTCCGCACCTTCGAGCCGGGACGCAAGTGGCCGCCGAAGACGTTGCCCTCCGCGTCGGCGACGGCGGCGTGCAGGTGTGGGCCGTCGAGCGACAGCGTGCCCGACAGCGACACCAGTTCCAGCGGCCCGGCGATGTCCGCCGCTTCCGGCTGCGCCGCGAAGCGCAGCTTGGCATTGGCCAGGCTGCCGACCGCGGAGATGACGAACGCGGCCGTCCAGCCGTTTTCCTTGCAAGCATCGAGCAGCGCCTCGACCGGGTCCACACCCGGCGACAGCCGCAGAACCCAAGTCTGCATCGTCGGCTCCTATTGCGCGGTCCAGCCGCCGTCGACGTTGTAGGCGGCGCCGCGGATCTGGTCGGCCGCCGGCGAGCACAGGAACACCGCCAGGGCGCCGATCTGCTCCGGGGTGACGAATTCGAGCGACGGCTGCTTTTCGCCGAGCAGCGCCCGGCGAGCCTCGTCGGCGCCGAGGTTGTCGCGCGCGGCGCGGGCGTCGATCTGCTTCTGCACCAGCGGCGTGAGCACCCAGCCGGGGCAGATGGCGTTGCAGGTGATGCCGGTGGTGGCGGTTTCCAGCGCCACCACCTTGGTCAACCCCACCAGGCCGTGCTTGGCCGCCACGTAGGCGACCTTCTGCACCGAGGCGACCAGGCCATGCACCGACGCGATGTTGATGATGCGGCCCCAGTTGGCCTGCTTCATCTTCGGCAGCGCCATGCGGATGGTGTGGAAGGCCGACGACAGGTTCACCGCGATCACCGCGTCCCAGCGCTCCACCGGGAAGTCCTCGATCGGCGCCACGTGCTGGATGCCGGCATTGTTGACCAGCACGTCGACGCGGCCGAAGCGCGACTCGGCGGCGCGCACGAGGTCCTCGGTCTGCGGCGGCCGGCTCAAGTCGGCGCCGTGGTACATCGTCGCCACCCCGTGCGCCTGCAGCTCGCGCTCGATGTTGGCGATCGTGTCCGCGTCGCCGAAGCCGTTGACGACGATGTTCGCGCCCTGCGCCGCCAGCGCGCGCGCGATGCCCAGCCCGATGCCGCTGGTCGATCCGGTGACCAGCGCCGTTTTGCCTCTCAGCATGGTGCCTGCTCCCTGTGTGTGGACCGGTGACTGCGCTTGCTAGTATGCCGGCGAACGTGCTGCCCCCTGTGCCCCGACGCTGATGACCGCGCCCCGCTTCGACTCGGTGCAGTGCCTGAGCCCCGCGGGGCTGCATCGCATGGCCTACGCGGAGTGGGGCGACCCCGACAACCGCCGCGTGCTGGTGTGCGTGCACGGGCTGACGCGGCTCGGGCGCGACTTCGACCGCCTGGCGCGCGCGATGGCCGACCGCTACCGGGTGGTCTGCCCCGACGTCGTCGGCCGCGGGCGCAGCGACTGGCTGCGCGAGCCGATGCACTATGGCGTGCCGCAGTACGTCGCCGACATGGTGACGCTGCTGGCGCGGCTGAACGCCACGACGGTGCACTGGGTGGGCACCTCGATGGGGGGGCTGATCGGCATCGCGCTGGCGGGGCTGGAGCACTCGCCGGTCGCGCGCCTGGTGATCAACGACGTCGGCCCGCGCCTCGATGCGGCGGCCATCGCCCGCATCGGCGCCTATGTCGGCGCGCCGGTGCGCTTTGCCAGCGTTGACGAGGCGATCGACTACGTGATGAAGGTGGCCGCGCCGTTCGGCCTGCGCACGCGCGAGGATTGGCGCGAGATCACCGAGCCAGCGCTGCGCGCCGACGGCGACGGCTGGGTGCTGCACTACGACCCGCGCATCGCCGAGCCGTTCAAGGCGGTCACCCCGCAGTCGGCGACGGCGGGCGAGGCGATGATGTGGAAGCTGTACGACGCGATCGCCTGCCCGACGTTGCTCACGCGCGGCGCCGAGTCCGACCTGCTGACGCGCGAGACCGCCGAGGAGATGACGCGGCGCGGCCCGCGGGCGCGGCTGGTCGAGTTCCCAGGCGTCGGCCACGCGCCAATGTTCCTGCACGACGACCAGATCGCGGTCGTTCGCGAATTTCTCCTCGAGGATTGACGATGACCATCAAGCGCCTTCACGTCGGCCCACGGCTGAGCCAGGCAGTGATCTGCAACGGCATGGTGTTCCTCGCCGGCCAGGTGGCCTCGGACACCACCGAGGACGTTTCCGGCCAGACCCGGCAGGTGCTGGCGGCGATCGACCGCCTGCTCGCCGAAGCGGGCAGCGACAAGTCGCGCCTGCTGTCGGCGCAGATCTTCCTCGCCGACATGGCCGACTTTCCGGCGATGAACAAGGTCTGGGAAACCTGGGTCGTCCCCGGCCAGACGCCCGCCCGCGCGACCGTGGAGGCGGCGATGGCCAGCCCGAAATATCTGGTCGAGATCGTCGTGACCGCGGCGATCTGAAGCTCGCGCCGCAGCAGACCGCCGGCTTTGGCGTCGCCGGCAGGGCGGAAGCGCCTGGCCGTCAGACGCCCGCGAGGCCCTGAACGAGGGTGCTTCGCGTCCCGTTGTCGCGGCGAGAAGCTCTGCACCCAGCCGTCGATCGACCCCTCGACCCGGTGGCTGCGCGCCCCGATCGCTCGGCAGCGCTTGCCGCTGCCGCGTCGCCCGCGCCCGTGGCAAGCCGTCACCGGGTGTCGTTCGTCACGGCTTCGGCGCCGCGTCTTCGCGGCAGCTAAAAGATCCCCGCCGCCAGGCCCGCCGCCAGCGCGGCGCCGATCTCGGCGCAGCGCGCCAGGTCGTCGGCGCCGATCGTCTTCGGCGCCAGAATCGCCTGAGGTGTCTGCGCGTGCGTGATCACGATCAGGGGCGGCGCCACCGGCTTCAGTCGCAGGCCGGTGGCGATGCGCTCGATCTGTCGCGCCGCGCCGGCGCCGTCGGAGCCGGCGCAGATGAGCGTGGCATAGGGGCGGCCGTTGATGCTGTCCAGCGCCGGGTAATAGACGCGGTCGAAGAAGTCCTTCATCAGCCCGGCCATGGTGGCCAGGTTCTCCGGCGTGGCGAAGAGATAGCCGTCGGCGGCCAGCACGTCTTCCACGCTCGCCTGCGGCGCGTGCCGCAGCACGACCTCGACGCCCGCCTCCGTGCGCGCCGCCGCGGCCGCGGCCTCGGCCATCTGCCGGGCGCCGCCGGTGTGGCTGTGCCAGACGACGAGCAGCCGCTTCATCGCGCCTCGCCGGCGAGCGGATCCTGCAGGAAAAAGCGCGCCAGCAGGTCGTACCACTCAGGAAAGGCGTCGCGCAGCCGCTGCGGGGCGACGAAGAACGCCTCGCTGGACACCGCGAAGAACTCGCCGGGGTCGGTGGCGGCATAGGCGTCCAGCGGCAGCCGCGCGTAGTACGCGTCGGCCTGCGGCGACTCCGGGTCGAGATCGGGCGGGATCTCGGCCTCGATCAGGTCGAGTTCGGCGTTCAGCCGCTCGTAGGCATCCTCGAGCACCCGCCGCCAGCGCTCGGGATCGAGGCCGGCATGCAGCCGGCGGTCGAATGGCGGCACGCCGTCGGCCTCGCCGTTGGCCATGTCGAGCTTGTGGGTGAACTCGTGGATGACGACGTTGTAGCTGCCATCGGTCGCCTGCACGTCGGCCCACGACAGCAGCAACGGCCCGCCGTCCCAGGCCTCGCCGGCGATCTGGTCGACGTACTCGTGCACGACGCCGGCCTCGTCGGTGACCTCGCGCGGCACCAGGAATTCGTCGGGGTAGATGACGATGCTCGTCCAGCCGCGGTAGCCGCCGAGCCCCAGCTTCAGCACCGGCAGGCAGGCCTGGGCGGCGATGCTCACCTGCATCGCAGCGGTCAGCTCCAGTTCGCCGGCGGTCGCGAACTCCTTGTCGGCGAGGAACTGCTGCGCCAGCTCGCGCAGCCGCTCGCGCTCGGCGGCGTCCAGGCGCGCCAGGAACGGCAGCGCCGCCAGCGTGGCCGTCCAAAGCGCATCGTCGATGCGCACGTGCGTGGCCGGCCGCAGCCGCTCGAGCAGTGTCTTCAGCATGAGGCCATTGTGCCGCAGGGCGATAATCGATCGCGCTCGATGCAGACGAAGATGGCGGCACGCGATCAACTCGACGACACGCCGGTGGCGATCGACCCGGGCGCCGTGCGGGCGCTCGTGGTGCCGCTGTACGGCGAGCGCACGCTGCGCACCGGCGAGCCCTTCGTCGACCACGCCGACGGCATGGTGGCGATCGTCAGCGCCCTGCGCGCCGACCCCGACCTGCTCGCGGCGGCGTACCTGTTCGGCGTGCACGACGTGCTGCGCGACGCCGATGACTGGCTGCGCAGCCGCTTCGGCGGCTCGGTCGCGCAGCTGGTGGCCGACCTGCGCCAGCTGATGCGGCTGTCGGAAGTCACGCGCGCCCGCGGCCATGGCCCGGCGCAGGCCGAGGGGCTGCGCAAGATGCTGCTGGCGATGGTCAACGACGTGCGCGTGGTGCTGCTGCGGCTGGCCTCGCGCGAGCAGACGCTGCGCTGGTTCTGCGCCCGCAAGGGCGAGGGGGTGGACGCCGCGATGCAGGCCGCGATCGCGCGCGAGACGCTGGACCTGTATGCGCCGCTGGCCAACCGGCTCGGCGTGTGGCAGCTGAAGTGGGCGCTGGAGGACCTCGCCTTCCGCCTGCTGCAACCCGAGACCTACAAGCGGCTGGCGCGACTGCTCGACGAGAAGCGCGCCGAGCGCGAGCGCTTCATCGCCGAGGCCGTGCAGCGACTGCGCGAGCGGCTCGCTGCCGCCGGCATCGAGGCCGCGGTCAGCGGCCGGCCGAAGCACATTGTCAGCATCTGGAACAAGATGCAGGCGAAGGGGCTGGCCTTCGACGAGATCTACGACGTGCGCGCGCTGCGTGTCATCGTCGCCGAGGTGGCGCAGTGCTACCAGGTGCTGGCGCTGGTGCACGAGATGTGGTCGCCGGTGGAGGGCGAGTACGACGACTACATCGCGCGGCCGAAGCCCAACGGCTATCAGTCGCTGCACACCGTGGTGCGCGACGAGGCGGGCCGCACGCTGGAGATCCAGATTCGCACCCGGCAGATGCACGAGTTCGCCGAGCTCGGGGTGGCGGCGCACTGGCAGTACAAGGAAGGCGGGCGCAAGAGCAGCGGCGCCGACCAGCAGCGGGTGGCGTGGCTGCGCCAGCTGCTGGCGTGGCGCGCCGAGGTCGGCGAGCCGCTGCCGAAGGCGCAGGGCGAGGAGCGCATCTACGTGCTGACGCCGGCCGGAAGGGTGGTCGAGCTGCCGGCCGGCGCCACCCCGATCGACTTCGCCTATCACGTGCACACCGAGCTCGGCCACCGCTGCCGCGGCGCCCGCGTCGACGGCGTTCTGGTGCCGCTGAACCGGCCACTGGCCAACGGCCAGACGGTCGAGATCATCGCCGCCAAGACCGGCGGCCCCAGCCGTGACTGGCTCAACCCGGAACTCGGCTATCTCGCCAGCGCGCGCTCGCGGCAGAAGGTGCGGCACTGGTTCAACCTGCTCGAGCTGCAGCAGTCGATCGCCAGCGGCCGCGCCGTCGTCGAGCGCGAGCTGCAGCGGCTGGGACGAACGGCGGTGAAGCTGGAGGACCTCGCGCGGCGGCTCGGCTTCTCCTCGGTCGACGACCTGTTCGTGGCGGCGAGCAAGGAGGAGTTCAGCCTGCGCAGCATCGAGCAGGCGCTGGTGATCGCGCCGCCCCCGTCGCCGCTGGAACCGGCGCCGCTGCCGCCGCGGCCGGAGACCGCCAAGGCGGCCGAGCGCGGCCAGGGCGGGGTGTTGGTGGTGGGCGTCGGCTCGCTGCTGACGCAGATGGCGCGCTGCTGCCGGCCGGTGCCGCCGGACGAGATCGTCGGCTTCGTCACTCGCGGCCGCGGCGTCTCGGTGCATCGCGCACGATGCAGCAATGCGGCCGCGCTCGCCGACCGCCATCCGGAGCGGCTGATCGAGGTGGCGTGGAGCGGCGCCAACGACGCCGTGTATCCGGTCGACGTCGCGGTGCTGGCGCAGGACCGTCCCGGGTTGCTGCGCGACGTCTCGGAAGTCTTCGCCCGCGAGAAGCTGAACGTGGTCGGCGTCAACACGCGCTCCGCGCGCGGCGAGGCGCAGATGAACTTCACCGTCGAGGTCGCCGACGGCGGTGCCCTGCGGCGGGCGCTGGCGCAGATCAGCGAGGTGGCGGGCGTCTACTCGGCGCGGCGGCGCTGAGCGCGCCTTGGCGGCCTTGCGCCGGCAGCCGCGGCGAGCGTGCTGCCGATGGCGCGGCCGATCCGCCGCGGCTGCTGCTCCCGCGCGGGCTAGAACGGCGCCAGGTGGATGCGCGACGCCGGGCGCGGCGCCTTGGGCTGTCGTCGCGACAGCCAGAGCATCCGCAGGGCGATCTTGAGGAACTTCATGCCGAGGCCTGCGCCGCCTGGCCGGCGAGCAGGTCGAAGTGGCGCGCGTAGCGCGGTTGCAGCTGGTCCAGCGACAGCCACAGCAGGAAGTCCGCGCTGTTGAAATCCGGGTCCCATGCCGGTTCGCCGCCGACCCTCGCGCCCAGGCGCAGGTAGCCCTTGATCAGCGGCGGCATGTCGACACTGGCGGCGCGCTCCAGCTGCGGGTGGGGAAACGGCAGGCGTGGAAAGACCCGGTGCTCGGCGTCGACATAGCTCGACAGCAGCTCGTCGCGAACGCGCGCCGCGCGACGGCCGCCGTCGGCAAGCGAGACGCTGGCGCAGCCAATCAGGTGCCGGTAGCCGTTGCTCTTCATGTAGTGCGCCAGGCCCGCCCACAGCATCATCAGCACCGCGCCGCCGCGATAGTCGCGGTGCACGCAGGCGCGGCCTACCTCGATCATCATCGGCCGCAGGTGGGCGAGGCGGGCCAGGTCGAATTCGCGCTCCGCGTACAGGCGGCCCACCGCGCGGGCCCGATGCGGCGGCAGGATGCGGTAGGTGCCGACCGCGCGCAGGCGATCGTCGTCGCGGACGATCAGATGGTCGCACCAGTCGTCGAACTCGTCGCGATCGAGGCCGTCGCTGCCGCCGTCGAGTCGGGCGCCGAGCTCGTCGGCGAAGACCTTGAAGCGCAGCCGCTGCGCCAGTTCGACTTCCTCCGGCGTGCTGGCCAGCGCCACCGACAGCCGCGGCTCGCCGCGTGGCGTCGCTGCGAGCGAAGGACCCCGGAGCACGACCTCTCTTTTCGATGCCGACATCGGCGCGACTCCCGTGTTCTGCCGTGATCGAACGCTATGTCGCGGCGGTGTCGGCGCGATGACGCGGCGATGACGCCGCAATGACGGCAGCGCAGGTCGCCTCGTGTATATTCGTGGCCTGCAGGCGCGTAGCTCAGCTGGTTAGAGCACCACCTTGACATGGTGGGGGTCGGTGGTTCGAGTCCACTCGCGCCTACCAGCGAAAACTGGGGCCGTGAAGATGCCGAGTCTCCGAACTCCGTTCACTGACAGCTGACCGTCCCGGACGAGTTCGCCCTTGCGGAAAAAAGTGCGGCTCGCCCGCACTTTTTTTTCGATCGGAGCCTCCCGCCAATGATCTCGATTCGCCTCCCCGACGGCTCGCGCCGTTCGTTCGAGCAGCCGGTGCGCGTTGCCGATGTGGCCGCCGCCATCGGCCCCGGCCTGGCCAGGGCCGCGATCGCCGGAAAGGTCGACGGCCGCCTGGTGGACACCAGTTTCGTGATCGACCGCGACGCGGAGGTGTCGATCGTCACCGCGAAGGATCCCGAGGGACTGGAGATCGTGCGCCACTCGACGGCGCACCTGCTCGCGTACGCGGTCAAGGAACTGTTCCCGGACGCGCAGGTGACGATTGGGCCCGTGATCGACAACGGCTTTTACTACGACTTCTCGTACAAACGGCCGTTCACGCCCGAGGACCTGGCGGCGATCGAGAAGAAGATGGCCGAGCTGGCGGGCAAGGACGAGCCGGTGGTGCGCGAGGTCTGGAAACGCGACGACGCGGTGCGGTACTTCGAGTCGATCGGCGAGAAGTACAAGGCCGAGATCATCGCCTCGATCCCCGCCCACGAGGAGATTTCGCTGTACCGCGAGGGCGGCTTCGTCGACCTGTGCCGTGGGCCGCACGTGCCCTCCACGGGCAAGCTCAAGGTCTTCAAGCTGATGAAGGTGGCCGGCGCGTACTGGCGGGGCGATTCGCGCAACGAGATGCTGCAGCGCATCTACGGCACCGCCTGGGCTTCGAAGGAGGAGCAAGACGCCTACCTGCGAATGCTCGAGGAGGCCGAGCGGCGCGACCACCGCAAGCTCGGCAAGGAACTGGATCTGTTCCACTGGCAGGACGAGGCGCCGGGGCTGGTGTTCTGGCATCCCAAGGGCTGGGCGATCTGGCAGGTGGTCGAGCAGTACATGCGGCAGGTGTATCGCGACTGCGGCTACAAGGAGGTCAAGGCGCCGCAGATCCTCGACCGCTCGCTGTGGGAGGCCTCGGGGCACTGGGAGAAGTACCGCGAGAACATGTTCACGACCGAATCGGAGAACCGGTACTACGCGCTCAAACCGATGAACTGCCCCGGCCACGTGCAGATCTTCAAGGCCGGCCTGCACAGCTATCGCGACCTGCCGCTGCGGTTGGGCGAGTTCGGCGTCGTCCACCGCAACGAGCCGTCCGGCTCGCTGCACGGGCTAATGCGCGTGCGCGGCTTCACCCAGGACGACGGCCACATCTTCTGCACCGAGGAGCAGATCCTCGACGAGTGCGTCGCCTTCACGGCGCAGCTGCGCCGCGTCTACAGCGACTTCGGCTTCGACGACGTGATCTACAAGGTCTCCACCCGGCCGGAGAAGCGCATCGGCTCCGACGAGTCCTGGGACAAGGCGGAGGCCGCGCTGATGGAGTCGCTGCGCCGCTCGGGCGTGCCGTTCGCGGTGTCGCCGGGCGAGGGCGCCTTCTACGGGCCGAAGATCGAGTACACGCTGAAGGACGCGATCGGCCGCGAGTGGCAGTGCGGCACGATGCAGGTGGATTTCCAGATGCCGGGCCGGCTCGGCGCCGAGTACGTCGATGCCGACAACACGCGCAAGGTGCCGGTGATGCTGCACCGGGCGCTGGTGGGCTCGATGGAGCGCTTCGTCGGCATCCTGATCGAGCACTACGCAGGCGCGATGCCGCCGTGGCTGGCGCCGGTGCAGGTGGGCATCGCCAACATCTCGGAAGGCCAGCTCGACTATGCGCAGGAGGTTGCGCAAATACTGAAAAAACAAGGCTTTAGGGCAGAAGCCGATTTGCGCAACGAGAAGATCACCTATAAGATTCGCGCCCTCGCGCTGCAGAAGCTGCCGTACATCCTGGTCGTCGGCGACAAGGAGAAACCGGGTGCGAACGGCGTGAGGAAGGTGGCTGTCCGCGCTCGCGGCGGCGTCAATCTCGGCGTGATGACGCTGGAGGCGTTCGCGGCGCGACTGGCCGACGATGTCGCCACGCGGCGGCAGGTCGGCCCGGCAGCCTGACATTGGTTTTATTGGGAGTCAGCAACCATCGCACAGGAACACACGCATCGCATCAACCGCGAGATCTCGGTGCCCGAGGTCAGGCTGATCGGCATCGACGGCGAGCAGCTCGGGATCGTCAAGCTCGCGGAGGCCTTCCGGCTTTCGGACGAGAACGACGTCGATCTGGTCGAAATCGCGCCCAACGCCAACCCGCCAGTCTGTCGCCTGATGGACTACGGGAAGTTCAAGTACCAGGAACAGAAGAAGGCGCATGAGGCGCGGCTGAAGCAGAAGATCATCCAGGTCAAGGAAGTCAAGTTCCGTCCGCAGACCGACGAGAACGACTACCAGACCAAGATGCGCAAGCTGCGCGAGTTCCTTGCCGAGGGCGACAAGGCGAAGGTGACGATGCGCTTTCGCGGCCGCGAAATGGCGCATCAGGAATTCGGCCTGCGGCTGCTGGAGCGGATCAAGGCCGAGCTGGAGGACGCGGCGGTCGTTGAGTCCTGGCCCAAGCTGGAAGGGCGGCAGATGGTGATGGTGCTGGCGCCCAAGAAGAAGAAGTAGGTTTTCCAACGCCGGCCGTGGCATCGGTCTTGCCGCGGCGGGCGTCCACAAGTGAGCGCAGGCCCAAAAGTCCCCTCGGGGCGCCTGCGGTCATCCAACAAGCGAAAGGAGGGCAACGTGCCCAAGATGAAGACCAAGAAGGCGGCGGCGAAGCGCTTCGCCGTCCGCGCCAGCGGCTCGATCAAGCGGGCGCAAGCATTCAAGCGCCACATCCTGACCAAGCGCACCACCAAGAACAAGCGCCATCTGCGCGGCACCGTGACGCTGCACGACAGCGATGTGGCGGCGGTCAAGCGCATGCTGCCTTACGGCTAAGGGGGAAGAGCGATGCCTCGAGTCAAACGTGGCGTGACCGCGCGGGCGCGGCACAAGAAGGTCCTGGCGCAGGCCAAGGGGTACACGCAGCGGCGCAAGAGCGTCTTTCGCGTCGCCAAGCAGGCGGTGATGAAGGCGGGGCAGTACGCCTACCGCGACCGCCGCAATCGCAAGCGCGTGTTCCGCGCGCTGTGGATCGCCCGCATCAACGCGGCGGTGCGCGAGCGGGGCCTGACGTATTCGGCCTTCATGGCGGGCCTGAAGAAGGCGGCGATCGAGATCGACCGCAAGGTGCTGGCCGACATGGCCGTGCTCGACAAGCCGGGCTTCGCGGCGGTGGTCGACAAGGTCAAGAGCAGCCTGGCCGCCTGATCGCGTGCGGTGGCGCCAGCCGCCGCCTCGACCGCTCACCATGGGGCCTGGCTTTCCGCCGGGCCCCATTTTGTTTGCCGCGTCATGACCGATCCCGACGAACTGATCCGGGCCGCGCAGGCGGCCTTCGCGGCCGCCGCGCAGCCGGCGGCGCTCGAAAACGAGAAGGCGCGCTTCCTCGGCAAGAGCGGGCGGGTCACCGAGCTGCTCAAGGGGCTGGCGAAGCTGCCGCCCGAGGAAAAGCGCCGCCTGGGCGCGCGCATCAACGCCGCCAAGGAGCGCATCGAGCAGCTGCTGGAGCAGCGCCGCGGCGAACTGGCCGAGGCGGAACTGAACGCCCGCCTGGCGCAGGAGGCCATCGACGTCACGCTGCCGGGGCGGCGCCGCAGCGCCGGCGGGATCCACCCGGTGATCCGTACCTGGCAGCGCATCGAGGAGATCTTCGCCTCGATCGGATTCGACGTGGCCGACGGGCCCGAGATCGAGACCGACTGGCACAACTTCACGGCCCTGAACAACCCGGAGAATCACCCGGCGCGGTCGATGCAGGACACGTTCTACGTCGACGTCAACGACGAGCACGGCAAGCCGCTGCTGCTGCGCACCCACACCAGCCCGATGCAGGTGCGCTATGCGCGCATGCACCGGCCGCCGATCAAGGTGATCGCGCTCGGCCGCACCTACCGGGTGGACTCCGATGCCACCCACTCGCCGATGTTCCACCAGGTCGAGGGGCTGTGGATCGACGAGGACATCAGCTTCGCGGACCTGAAGGCGGTGTACACCGACTTCATGCGCCGCTTCTTCGAGACCGACGACCTGCAGGTGCGCTTCCGGCCTTCGTACTTTCCGTTCACCGAACCGTCGGCCGAGATCGACATGAGGTTCGGCAGCGGCGCGCTGCAGGGGCGATGGCTGGAGATCTCTGGTGCCGGGCAGGTGCACCCGACCGTGGTGCGCAACTTCGGCCTTGACCCGGAGCGGTACATCGGCTTTGCCTTCGGCTCGGGGCTGGAGCGGCTGACCATGCTGCGCTACGGCGTGGACGACCTGCGCCTGTTCTTCGAGGGCGACCTGCGCTTCCTGACGCAGTTCAACTGATTCGGGGAGGACCGACGCGATGCAGTTTCCCGAGACGTGGCTGCGCGCCTACTGCGACCCGCCGCTGGACTCCGACCAGCTGGCCGATGCGCTGACGATGGCCGGGCTGGAGGTCGACGAGAGCGTGCCGGTGGCGGCGCCGTTTTCCGGGGTGGTCGTGGCGCGCGTGGAGTCGGTCGAGCGCCATCCGGACGCGGACAAGCTGACGGTGTGCCGCGTCGATGCCGGCACGGGCACGATGCTCACCGTCGTCTGCGGCGCGCCGAACGTCGCCGCCGGCATGAAGGCCCCGTGCGCACTCGTCGGCGCCGAGCTGCCGGGCGGCTTCGCGATCAAGGAAGCGAAGATGCGCGGCGTGGTCTCGCAGGGGATGCTCTGCTCGGCGCGCGAACTCGGCCTGTCCGACGATCACGAGGGGCTGCTGCGTCTGCCGGATGACGCCCCGGTCGGCACCGACCTGCGCCAGGCGCTGCGGCTCGACGAGCGCGAGATCACCATCAAGCTGACGCCGAACCGCGGCGACTGCCTGAGCGTGGTTGGTGTGGCGCGTGAGACGGCTGCGATCACGGGGGCGCCGCTGCGGCTGCCTTCGTTCGTGCCGGTGCCGCCGACGATGGACGAGCGCCTGCCGGTGAAGGTGCTGGCGCCGGACCTCTGCGGCCGCTTCTCGGGGCGGGTGATCCGCGGCCTGGACGCGCGGGCGCCGACGCCGCAGTGGATGCGCGAGCGGCTGGAGCGCAGCGGCCAGCGGTCGATCTCGGCGCTGGTGGACATCTCGAACTACGTGATGCTGGAACTCGGCCGGCCATCGCACGTCTTCGACCTCGACAAGGTCAGCGGCGGGCTGACGGTGCGCTGGGGGCGCGCCGGCGAGTCGGTCGAGCTGCTGAACGGGCAGACGGTCGAGGTCGACGACTGGGTCGGCGTCATCGCCGACTCGCGTGGCGTCGAGGCGCTGGCGGGCATCATGGGGGGCGAGGCCACCGCGGTGACGCTCGATACCGCCAATGTGTACGTCGAGGCGGCCTTCTGGTGGCCGGAGTCGATCCAGGGCCGCGCACGGCGCTTCAACTTCAGCACCGATGCGGCACACCGCTTCGAGCGCGGTGTCGACTATTCGACCACGGTTGAGCACATCGAATACATCACGCGGCTGCTGCTGGACATTTGCGGCACCCCGCGCACGCAGGTGGGGCCCATCGACGACCATGTGCTGCGCCTGCCCGAGCGCGCGCCGGTGGCGATGCGCACCGAGCGCTGCCGCAAGGTGCTCGGCCTGCCGGTCACTGACGACGAAATGGCCGACGTGCTGCGGCGGCTGGCGTTGCCTTTCGAGCGCCGGGGCGACCGTTTCGTCGTCTCGCCGCCGCCGTATCGGTTCGACCTCGCGATCGAGGAAGACCTGATCGAGGAGGTCGCGCGGCTTTGGGGCTTCGAGCGCATCCCGGCCGAGCCGCCGCGCGCGCCGGCGCTCATGCGCAGCCGGGCCGAGGGCCGGCGCAGCCCGCACGAGTTGCGCGGGACGATGGTGGCCGCCGGGTACCAGGAGCTCGTCAACTACTCGTTCGTCGACGCGCAGTGGGAGCGCGACTTCGGTGGCGACGTCGAGCCGATCCGGGTGCTGAACCCGATCGCCGCGCAGCTGGCGGTGATGCGCACCAGCCTGATCGGCGGGCTGGTGGCCGCGCTGAAGTACAACCTGAACCGCCAGGCCACGCGCGTGCGCCTGTTCGAGCTGGGCCGCGTGTTCCTGCGCGATCCGCAGGCAGGCGACGGGCCGCTGGCCGTTCGCGGCATCCGCCAGCCGTACCGCCTGGCGGCGCTGGCGTATGGCGCCGCGCTCGACGAGCAATGGGCCGTGCCGTCGCGGGAGGTCGACTTCTTCGATGCTAAGGGCGACCTCGAAGCACTGCTGCCGCGGGGGCAGGCGCGCTTCGAGCCCGCGGCGCATCCCGCGCTGCACCCCGGACGCAGCGCCCGGGTGCTGCTGGCGGGCGAGCCGATCGGCTGGATCGGCGAGCTGCATCCGCGCTGGCAGCAACGGTACGAACTGCCGCGCGCGCCGGTGCTCTTCGAAGTGGACGTCGAGCCGCTCACGGCCAGGCCGCTGCCGACGCCGCAGCCCGTGCCCCGGTTTCCGGAGGTGGTGCGCGACGTTGCCCTTTGGTTCGACGAATCGGTCCCGCTGCAGGCGGTCTACGACGTTGTCGGCGAACTCGCTGCGGCCGATGCGCGCCTGCGCTGCTTGCGCCAGTTCCGCCTGTTCGACCTGTACCGACCGCCCGTCAGGTCTTCAAGCAAAGTCGAGGAAGTGGGCGCTAACGCGATGTTAGATAAAGAGAAAAGCCTTGCCTTCCGACTCCATCTCCAGGATACTGAGCGCACCTTGTCGGAGGCGCAGGCCGAGGCAGCCGTCGCTGCCGTCGTCGAGGGCCTGAGCACCCGCCTGAACGCACGCCTGCGGCAATGAGCGCGATGAGAACCGAGCGAGAAGTCGATCCGGCCGTTCAACCCTCGGCCAGCGGCGGCAAGGGCGAGGGCTGCGGCACCCACACCGTCACCAAGGCCGAGCTTGCCGACGCGTTGTTCGAACGCCTGGGCCTGAACAAGCGCGAGGCCAAGGAGATGGTCGACGCGTTCTTCGACGAGATCCGCCGGGCGCTGGAGCGGGGCGAGTCGGTGAAGCTGTCGGGTTTCGGCAACTTTCAACTGCGCGACAAGCCGCAGCGGCCGGGGCGCAATCCCAAGACGGGCGAGGAGATCGCCATCACGGCGCGCCGGGTGGTGACCTTCCATGCCAGCCAGAAGCTGAAGGAAGCCGTCTCGCGCTCGCGGCAGGCGGGCTGAGCGGTCGACGCACTCACCTCGCGGCAAGCGGCCTGAATGCTGCGCTCCAACCCCGCAACCGCGGAGCCGGTGGCGCTCCCGCCAATCCCAGCCAAGCGTTACTTCACGATCGGCGAGGTGAGCGAACTCTGTGCGGTCAAGCCGCACGTGCTGCGCTACTGGGAGCAGGAGTTCGCGCAACTGAAGCCCGTGAAGCGCCGCGGCAACCGGCGCTACTACCAGCACCACGAGGTGCTGCTGGTCCGCCGCATCCGCGAACTGCTCTACGAGCAGGGCTTCACCATCAGCGGCGCGCGCAACAAGCTGGAAGGCGGCCGTAACGGCAACCGTCGCTCGGCACCGGCCGAGCCGCCGCTGCCGAGCGCGGCGGAGATCCGGCGCGAACTGCTCGAGGTCCGCGCGCTTCTCAGCGGCGGGGCGTGAAACGCTTCACGCGACGCATGCTCGAGTCGCGATCCGCGCAGGCGGTTTGCGCGCTCCTTGATGCGGGAGCCAAGGAAGCGCCCGTGTACAATCGCGTGCCATCGGGGCGTAGCGCAGCCTGGTAGCGCACTTGCATGGGGTGCAAGGGGTCGCGAGTTCGAATCCCGCCGCCCCGACCAAGGGATCTCCAGTCAAGGCCGGTGCGCACGCTGCGCACCGGCCTTTTTCTTTCTCGCCCATCGATGCGCATCCTCGTGGCCAATGACGATGGATACCTCGCGCCGGGCCTGGCGGCGCTGGCCGACCGCATGCGCAGCCTCGGCGAAGTGTTCGTCATCGCGCCGGAGTCGAACCACAGCGGCGCCAGCAACTCGCTGACCTTGACCCGGCCGCTGTCGGTGCGCGAGGCGTCCAACGGCTTTTTCTACGTCAATGGCACGCCGACCGACTGCGTCCACATTGCCATGACCGGGCTGCTGCAGCAGCGCCCGGATCTGGTGGTCTCCGGCATCAACAACGGCCAGAACATGGGTGACGACACCATCTATTCCGGCACCGTGGCCGCGGCGATGGAGGGCTACCTGTTTGGCGTGCCGGCGATCGCCTTCTCGCAGGTGGAAAAAGGCCATGCGCACCTGGACGCGGCGGCGCAGGTGGCCGCCGAGTTCGTGATGCGCTTCATCCGCGACCCGCTGCCTTCGCCGATCCTGCTCAACGTGAACATCCCGAACCGGCCTTTGTCCGACCTCCGCGGCCTGCGCGTGACACGGCTGGGCAAGCGGCACCAGTCGGAGCCGGTGATCCGCGCCACCGACCCGCACGGCAGCCCGATTTACTGGATCGGCCCGGCCGGCGTGGCGAAGGACGCCGGGCCGGGCACGGACTTCCACGCCGTCGAGAACGGCTATGTCTCGATCACCCCGCTGCAGATCGACCTGACCCACTGCGGCCAGATCGAGGTCGTCGAGCAATGGCTGCAACGCGGCTCACGCTGATTTCCACCGAGGACGGTCGCGCCGCGCTGGCTTCGCAGCGGGTGCGTGAAAAGATGGCCGAGCGCATCGGCCAGCAGGGCGTGCGCGACGCGCGCGTGCTGGCGGCGATGGCGGCGGTGCCGCGGCACCTGTTCGTCGACGCGGCGCTGGCGAGCCGGGCCTACGAAGATGCCGCACTGCCGATCGGCCACGGGCAGACCATCTCGCGCCCCTATATCGTGGCGCGCTGCGCGGAGCTGCTGCTGGCGGCGATCCGCGAACCGCGTTCGGCCACGGTGCTGGAGATCGGCACCGGCTGCGGCTACGCTGCGGCCGTGCTGGCGCAACTGTTCGGCACCGTGGTTTCGGTCGAGCGGCTGCGGCCACTGCACGAACTGGCGCGGGCGAACCTTCGGCCGCTTCGGCTGCCGAACGTGCGGCTGGTGTTCGGCGATGGCAGCCTCGGCGTGCCGGGGCAGCCGCCCTTCGACGGCATCGTCGCTGCGGCGGCGGGAGCCGAACTGCCGGCAGCGTGGCTGGCGCAGCTGCGCGATGGAGGCCGGCTGGTAGCGCCGCTCGGCAGCAGCGAGCAGCGGCTGGTGGTGGCGCAAAAGGATGCGGCCGGGCGCGTCAGCCAGCGCACGATCGAGGCCGTGCGCTTCGTGCCGTTGAAACCGGGGACAGGTTGATGATGGGCAACAGGAGATGGGTTCTCACGGGCGCGCGTCGCGCGGCGGCGCTGGCCTTGGGTGCGGCGTTGGCTGCGGCGCTCGTCGCCGGCTGCACGGTGACCTCGACGCGCGAGGCGCCGGTGGCGGATCGTTCGGTGCCGCCAGCGCGGCCAGCGCCCGCGGTGACACCGCCAGCGCCGGTGCCGGCTCCGCCGCCGGCTGCGGCGACGGAACCCGCCAAGCCGGCCGGCCGCGTGGCGGCCGCAGATGGCACCTACCGCGTGCAACCGGGCGACACGCT
>CALGWX010000253.1 GCA_937936215.1 uncultured Burkholderiaceae bacterium
GGCGGGCGCTGTTCTTCACCTCGCTGCTGGAGCCGGTGCTGATCCTGACGATGGGCGTGGTGGTGATGCTGATCGTGCTGGCGGTGCTGCTGCCGATCATCGAGATCAACCAGCTGGCGCGCTGAGCTGGCCTGAAGATACAAGTGGCGCCGGCGCGGACGCGGTCGCCGTTGCCGCCGCGGCGGTCGCCGTTGCGGCCGCAGCAACCGCTGCGTGAAGGCGGCGCGGGCGATGCGCCGCTTGCCAGGCGCGCGGTCGCGGCAACGACTAGCGCCGCGGAAAAGCCACGGCGTTCCGCTTTGGCGCCCGTGATGTCGCGGCATCTCGGCTGGCCGACTTCCCGCGCCAGGACGGCGGCACCCGCGGGCAGCGGGCCGCCGTGGCGGCGGCCGCCGCCGGGCCTGCCGAACGCCGGCCGGTAACATCCGCGCCCATGCTGCGCCCCTCGCTCGCGCCCCTGCCCGCCTCGCGCATCCGCGAGGTCGCCAACGCGGCGCTGGGCCGCGACGACGTGCTGAAGTTCTGGTTCGGCGAGGGCGACCTGCCCACCCCCGCCTTCATCCGCGAGGCGGCCAAACGCGCGCTTGACGAGGGCGAGACCTTCTACAACCACAACCTAGGGCTAGCCGAACTGCGCCGGGCGATCGCCAGCTACGTCAACCGGCTGCACGGGCCGCGCGCGGCCATCGACACCGACCGCATCGCGGTGACCAGCTCCGGCGTCAGCGCGCTCGCCCTGGTGGCGCAGTCGCTGTTCGAGCCGGGTGATCGGGTGGCGATCGTGACGCCGGTATGGCCGAACGTCACCGCGCAGCCGCGCATCCTCGGCGCCGAGGTGATCCGGGTGCCGCTGTCGTGCCAAGGCGGCCGCTGGACGCTCGACTTGCAACGGCTGCTCGACGCCGCGCCCGCGGGAACGCGGGCGGTGATCGTCAACTCGCCGAACAACCCCACCGGCTGGGTGATGCCGCAGGGCGACTGGAACGCGCTGCTGGCGCACTGCCGGCGGCACGGCATCTGGCTGGTGGCCGACGACGCCTACGCGCGGCTGGTCTTCGACGGCAGCCCGTACGCGCCCGGCGTGCTCGGCCAGGTGGAGCCCGACGAGCGCTTCATCAGCGCCAACACGTTCTCCAAGACGTGGACGATGACCGGCTTCCGCCTCGGCTGGTTGGTGGCGCCCCGCGGCTTCATCGCCAACTTCGCCAAGATGGTCGAGTTCAACACCTCGTGCGCGCCGACGTTCATCCAGCGCGCCGGCATCGCCGCCATCGAGCAGGGCGACGGCCTGATCGCGGAGACCCGCGCAAGGCTGCAGGACGCGCGCGATGCGCTGGTGGCGCAGCTGTCGCGCCTGCCCGGCGTCGAGTGCGCGCCGCCGGCCGGCGCGATGTACCTGTTCTTCCGCATCAATGGCCGCAGCGACGATTCGCTGGCGCTGGCCAAGCAGTTGGTCACCACCGTCGGGCTGGGGCTGGCGCCGGGCGTGGCCTTCGGCCCCGAGGGCGAGGGCTATCTTCGCTGGTGCTTCGCCGCGCAGCGCCGGCTGATCGATGAGGGCGTCACACGACTGGCGCGGTTTTTGGAGCGGAGTCCACGGCATTGACGTCGACGCCGGCGACGGCATATCCAGGTTGTCAACCGGTTGCCGGCAGGGAGGGAAGATGAGCGCGCAGACCACTTACATCGAGCCCGACGCCGGGCTGGTGCGGATCACGCATATCACCTACGCGCTGCACGCGCTGGGGCTGGCCATCGGCGCCTTTGGCGCCTCGACCGTGATCGGCGCCTTCGTGTTCGGCTGGCCGTCGATCATCGCCGTCATCATCAATTACGTGAAAAAGGGCGACGCCCGCGGCACCTGGCTCGAATCGCATTTCCGCTGGCAGATCCGCACCTTCTGGTACGCGCTGGCGTGGGTGCTGCTCATTGGGCTCGTCGGCGGGGTGCTGACGATCGTGCTGGTCGGCTTCGCGATCCTGTGGGTCGGCCTGTTCGTGCTCGGCCTCTGGGCCATTTACCGCATCGCCCGCGGCTGGCTGCGGTTGAACGACCGGCAGCCGATGCCGGCGTGACGACGGACGTCACCCGAAGGTCACCGCGCCCCTGAGCGGGGCGCCGTCGGCACCGCACGGGCGCAGCAACAAAGTCGCGGCAGCGGACCCGTGCGCGTCGGCAGCCACGCGTCGCGCACGGCAGCCGCCGGCGGCAAACACGGTGCGGTGCCGGCCACGACCAAGGCGCGAGGGCAAGGTTGGGGGTTCGCCGCTGTGCTGTCCCCGCTGCCGGTCGGGGGCTGCGTCCGCACCGGGAGGGGCGTCGCCGCCGCCGTGGCTGCGCCTGGCGCTGCCCGGCACTGAAGCGCGGCCTCAGAGGCCGTGGAGAAGTCGTCGCGAGCGGCCCGAGGTCGCTGCCCGCCAGCGGACCCGTACCGAGGCGTACGGCAGAGAGCCGCAGGCGCGAGATCGGGACGCGCAGTAGATGCATCCACAGCCTCTCAGGCCGCCGCCACGTCCGCAACCAGCCCGCGCTTCCTGAGCAGCGGCGTCACGGTGGCATCGCGGCCGCGGAAGGCGCGGTACGCCTCGACCGGGTCGACGGCGCCGCCGCGCGAGTAGACGTGCCGCAGCAGCCGCTGCGCGGTGGCAGCATCGAACGGATTGCCCGCCTCGACAAAGGCGCCGTAGCCATCCGCGTCGAGCACCTCGGCCCACAGGTAGACGTAGTAGCCGGCGGCGTAATTGCCGGCGAACAGGTGCTGGAAATGCGGCAGGTGGTGATACGGGGCGATCGCCGCTGGCATGCCGAGGCGGGCCAGCGTCTCGCGCTCGAAGGCGACGACGTCCAGCCCCGCGACGTCGGCGCGCTGATGCGCGTGCATGTCCACCAGCGCCGAGGCGACGAAGCCAACCGTCTCGAAGCCCTGGTTGAACTGCCGCGCGCGCAGCAGCCGCTCGATCAGCGGCCGCGGCATCGGCTCGCCGGTGCGCACGTGCCGCGCGTGCCTGGCGAGCACCGCCGGCTCCAACGCCCAGTGCTCGAACAACTGCGACGGCAGCTCGACGAAGTCGCGCAGCACGCGCGTGCCCGACAGCCGCTCGTAGCTGACGTCCGACAGCAGCCCGTGCAGGCCATGGCCGAACTCGTGAAACAGCGTGCGCACGTCGTCCAGCGACAGCAGCACGGGCTCGCCCGGCGCGCCGCGGCTGAAGTTGCTGTTGTTGAAGATCACCGGCCGCACGTCCCCCGCGCTTCTCGACTGCCAGCGCAGCGCGCTCATCCAGGCGCCGCTGCGCTTGCCGGCGCGGGCGAAGTTGTCGAAGACGAAGGTGCCCAGGCGCGAACCGTCGGCCCGCTGCGCCTCGAACACGCGCAGGTCGGGGTGGTAGCGCGGCGCCTCGCGCCGCTCGACGAAGCGCACGCCAAAGAGCCGCTGCGCGCAGTCGAACACTGCCGCCAACATGTTCTCCAGTGCGAAGTACGGCCGCAGCTCGGCGTCGTTGATGGCAAATTCCTGCCGGCGCAGCCGCTCGGCGTAGAAGCGCCAGTCCCAGGGCTCGAGCTTGGCCGGCCCGCCCTTGGCGCGGGCAATCGCTTCGAGCTGCTCCTGTTCCTGCGCGGCGCGGCGCTTGGCCGGTTCCCAGACGGCGTGCAGCAACTCGATCACCGCCGCCGGCGTGCGGGCCATCCGGTCGGCGAGCGCGTAGTCCGCGTAGGTGGCGTAGCCGAGCAGCCGCGCCTGCTCGGCGCGCAGCGCCAGCAGCTCGCGCGCGAGCGGCCGGTTGTCGTGCTCGCCGGCATTCGCCCCCCGGCCCTTCCACAGCCTGAAGGCGCGCTCGCGGAGATCCCTGCGCTCGGAGAAGGCAAGAAACGGCACCACCGCCGAGCGCGCCAGCGTGATCGCCCATGCCTGCGGCCGGCCGCGCTCGGCTGCTGCCGCGCGCGCGGCCTCGCGAAGGTCCGCCGGCAAGCCGGCCAGGTCGTCCTCGCTTTCCAGCCACAGGCACTGCTGTTCCTCGGCCAGCACGTTCTGCGCAAACTGCGTCATCA
>CALGWX010000254.1 GCA_937936215.1 uncultured Burkholderiaceae bacterium
CCGCGAGCAGCGCCAGGCGCGATCTGCCGGCGAGCCGGTGAGCCGGGCGAACGGCGCGCCGGCCGCGCGGCATGGGTGGGCGCCGTGCGATTCGGGCACGAGCAGCAACATCGCGCGAGCGCCAGTTCACTCAGCGCCGCATGCAGCAGCAGGCGGCGGCGACGCGCGGGCGCGTGCTGGCGCCGCGCCGCATGCAGCGGCTGGCGGCGGCTGAGCCGCGCGTGCGAGCGCGCGCCCTGGCCGGCACCCTCCGGCAGGCGCGGCCGGTCGATTCCACACCCCTGAGATCGCCATGAACGACCTCGGTGTCTCGCTGCGCAGCGAGCTGCGCGCCGAGCGTGCCCTGCTGATCGCCGCGTTCAAGTCTGGCGGCCGGGTCGAGAAGCTGCTGCGCGGGCTGACCGCCTGCGTCGACCGCACGCTGGCCCGGCTGGCGCGCAGCCGCGGCCTGAATCGCCGGGTGGCCATCGTCGCCGTCGGCGGCTACGGCCGCGGCGAGCTTTTCCCGCACTCCGACGTGGACATCCTGATCGTCCTGCCGGAGGACGCCGGCGAGGCCGAGCTGGCGGCGATCGAGGGCCTGGTGGGGACGCTGTGGGACCTCGGGCTGGAGGTGGGGCACAGCGTCCGCACGCCGAAGCAGTGCGCCGAGGACGCTGCGCGCGACGTCACGGTGCTGACCGCGATGATCGAGTCGCGGCTGGTGGCCGGGCCGCCAGCGCTTTTCGAGCAGTTTGTGAAGAATGTTTCCCAGACCATTGATCCGAAGACATTCTTTCGGGAGAAACTGCTTGAGCAGCAGCAGCGGCACCTGAAGTACCAGGAGGCGGCCTACAGCCTGGAGCCCAACTGCAAGGAAAGCCCCGGCGGCTTGCGCGATCTGCACACGCTGCTGTGGGTCGCCCGTGCCGCCGGACTCGGCCGCAGCTGGCGCGAGCTGGAGCGCGGCGGGCTGCTCACCGCCGAGGAAGGCCAGTGGCTGCGCCGCAGCGAGCGGATCCTCAAGCACCTGCGCGCCCGTCTTCACGTGGTGGCGGGCCGGCGCGAGGATCGCCTGGTCTTCGACGTGCAGGCGGCGATCGCCGAGGCCGAAGGCCTGAAGGCGACCTCGGTGCGGCTGCCCAGCGAGCTGCTGATGCAGCGTTACTACCGGGCCGCCAAGCTCATCACGCAGCTGAACATCATCGTCCTGCAGAACATCGAGGAGCGGCTGTTCCCGCGCCCGGACGAGCCGCCGCAGCGCATCAACGAAGTGTTCCTCGCCCGCGGCGAGCTGCTGGACATCGCCGACGACGACGCCTTCGGGCGCGACCCCGACGCGCTGCTGCGCGGCTTCCTGATCCTGCAGCAGCACCCGGACCTGAAGGGGATGACCGCGCGCCTGCTACGGGCGCTGTGGCACGCAAGGTTCCTGATCGACGCCCGCTTCCGCCGCTCGCCGGCCAACCGCGCCACCTTCCTCGCGATCCTGCAGCAGCCGCGCGGGATCGTGCGCGCGCTGCGCAGCATGAACCAGTGGTCGGTGCTCGGCCGCTACCTGCCGGTGTTCCGGCGCATCGTCGGCCAGATGCAGCACGACCTGTTCCACGTCTACACCGTGGACCAGCACATCCTGCAGGTGATCCGCAACCTGCGCCGCTTCACGATGGCCGAGTACGCGCACGAGCATCCGCTGTGCAGTCAGCTGATGGCGGAGTTCGACCGCCACTGGCTGCTGTACGTGGCGGCGATGTTCCACGACATCGCCAAAGGCCGCGGCGGCGATCACAGCGAGCTCGGCGCGAGGGACGCGCGGACCTTCTGCCGCCAGCACGGCATCGGCGGCGAGGACGCGGCGCTGGTCGAGTTCCTCGTCCTGCACCACCTCACGATGTCGCAGGTGGCGCAGAAGGAGGACATCGCCGACCCGGAGGTGGTCGGCCGCTTCGCGCGCCTCGTCGGCAACGAGCGGCGGCTTACCGCGCTGTACCTGCTCACGGTGGCCGACATCCGCGGCACCAGCCCGCGGGTGTGGACAAGCTGGAAGGGCAAGCTGCTGGAGGACCTGTTCCGCATGACGCGCCGGCGCCTGGGCGGCGAGGCGCTGCCGGCCAACGCGGTGCTGGAGCGGCGCACCCGCGAGGCGCGGCGGATCCTCGACCTGTACGGCATCTCGCCGCAGGCGCACGAGCCGCTGTGGAACGAGCTCGACGTCGTCTACTTCATGCGCAACTCGGCGCGCGAGATCGCCTGGCACACACGCGCGCTGCTGGCGCACGTGAACACCGATCGCGCCATCGTGCGCTCGCGGCTGTCGCCCACCGGAGACGCGGTCGAGGTGCTCGTCTACGTGCGCGACCAGAAGGACCTATTCGCGCGCGTCTGCGGCTACTTCGACTCGCGCAGCCTGTCGATCCTCGACGCCAAGATCCACACCACCCGGCATGGCTACGCGCTCGACTCGTTCCTGGTCACTGACCACGGCCGCACCGAGTACCGGCAGCTGCTGTCGCAGATCCACAAGCAGCTGACCGACTGGATCGAGGCGGTCACGCCGCTGCCGCCGCCGGTCAAGGGACGGCTGTCGAGGCATTCACGCTACTTCCCGGTGGCGCCGAACGTCACGCTCGCCGCCGGCGAGCGCGGCCGCCAGTACCTGCTGTACGTCACCACCACCGACCGCATCGGCCTGCTGTACGCGATCACCCGCGTGCTGGCCACGCACGACGTCAACGTGCACACGGCCAAGATCAACACCCTCGGCGAGCGGGTGGAGGACGTGTTCCTCGTCGACGGGGCGGGGCTAAACGACGAGCGGGAGCAGGCGCGGCTGGAGCGCGACCTGCTGGAGGCAATCAGCCCGTAGCCGACGGCGCCGCGCGGCATGGGCAAGGACCCGCCGGCCTCCCCTACGCACCCCACGCCGCGGCCGACCGTTGGCGCTCGATCTTCGCGGTGGGTCGGTCCGCGGCCGGCGTGGCCGATGCGCCACTAGCCGTGTTCAACGCTGCGGCACCGCAGGCCGGCCGCGGCCCGCTGCCTAGATCGCTTCCTGCCCGCCGGCGAGTCCACGGCGCGAAGTTCGATCCCCCGCAGCCGCGCCGCCCCCTTCGCGCGCCGCGGCGTTCAGTCCTCGGCCGGCACGTCGGCCAGGCCGGGGAACAGCACGTCGGCGAAGCCGAAGCGGGAGAAGTCGCGCACCCGCATCGGGTACAGGATGCCGTCGAGGTGGTCGCACTCGTGCTGCACCACGCGGGCGTGGAAGCCCTCCACCGTGCGCTCGATCGGCCGGCCGTCGGGGTCGAAGCCGCGGTAGCGCAGCCGCCGGTAGCGCGGCACGACGCCGCGCAGGCCCGGCACCGACAGGCAGCCTTCCCAGCCCTCCTCCATCTCGTCGCCGAGCGGCTCCAGCACGGGGTTGACGAGCACCGTCTCCGGCACCGGCGGCCCGTTGGGATAGCGGGGGTTCGGCTGCCCATCGGCAGCGCCGAAGATCACCACCCGCAGGGGCACGCCGATCTGCGGCGCCGCCAGTCCCGCGCCGTTGGCGGCGCGCATGGTGTCGAACAGGTCGGCGACGAGTTCGCGCAGCGCCGGGGTGCCGAACTCGCGCACCGGCTGCGACACCTGCAGCAGGCGGGGGTCGCCCATTCTCAGGATCGGCCGGATCATGCCGCGCTCCGCAGGGCCTGCTCCAGGATGCGCACCGCCCGGGTGACGGTCTGCTTCATCACGCTTTCCAGGTCTTCCAGCTTGATTTCCTTCTGGCTCGCGCCGCGGCCGGCGGCGTGGTTGACCACGACGCCGAGCGCCGCGTACTCCAGCCCCGCCTCGCGCGCCAGCGCCGCCTCCGGCATGCCGGTCATGCCGACGATGTCGCCGCCGTCGCGGGCGATGCGCTCGATCTCCGCCGCCGTCTCCAGCCGCGGCCCCTGCGTGCAGGCATACGTCGCGCCGTCGACCACCGGCTCGCCCGCTGCGCGCGCGGCGGCTAGCAGCATCTCGCGCAGGCGCGCCGAATACGGCAGCGTGAAGTCGATGTGGGTGACGCGGGCGTCCGCCCCCTCGAAAAACGTGCTCTTGCGGCTGTGCGTGTAGTCGATGATCTGGTCCGGCACCACCAGCGTGCCCGGGCCGAGCTCCAGGCGCACGCCGCCGACGGTGGCCACCGCGAAGACGCCCTGCACGCCGATCTGCTTCAGCGCCCAGATGTTGGCGCGGTAGTTGATCTCGTGCGGCGCGATCGTGTGGCCGTAGCCGTGGCGGGCGAGAAAGACCACCTCGCGGCTGCCGAGTTCGCCGTAGGTCAGCGCCCCGGACGGCTCGCCATAGGGCGTGCGCATGACCTGCCGCCGCGTGTGCTGCAGCGCCGAGAGCTTGGCCAGGCCGCTGCCGCCGATGATCGCGTACATCTCCCGTCTCCTCGATGAGGGCGCGCCGTGGTGCCGGATGGCCGCCGCCGCGGCTCAGCGCCCTGACAGCCTTCGCTTCAGTTCGTCTTCGTCGATCACCGGCACGCCGAGCGCGCGCGCCTTCTCCAGCTTCGACCCGGCCTCGGCGCCGGCGACGACGAAGCTCGTCTTCTTCGACACCGACCCGGCCACCTTGCCGCCGGCGGCGAGGATGCGCTCGGTGGCTTCCTCGCGCGTCATCGTCGGCAGCGTGCCGGTCAGCACCACGGTGGCGCCGGCCAGCGGCCCGCCGGCCGCCGCCTTCCCCTCGGCGAAGCGGACGCCGGCCTTCAGCAGCTGCGCCACCACCTCGCGGTTGTGCGGCTCGGCAAAGAAGGCGGCGATCGAGCGCGCCACCACCGGCCCGACTTCGGGCACTTCGAGCAGCGCCGCCTCGTCGGCGTCCATCAGCGCCTGCAACGAGCCGAAGTGGTTGGCCAGATCGCGGGCGGTGGACTCACCGACATGGCGGATGCCGAGCGCGTAGACGAAGCGCGCCAGTGTCGTCTGCCGCGCCTTGTCGATCGCCGCCAGCAGGTTGGCGGCAGATTTCTCCGCCATCCGCTCCAGGCCGGCCAGCGTGTCGAGGTCGAGCCGGAATAGGTCCGCCGGCGAGCGCACCAGGTCGCCGTCGACGAGCTGCTCGACGAGCTTCTCGCCCAGCCCCTCGATGTCCAGCGCGCGCCGGCTGGCAAAGTGCAGCAGCGCCTGCTTGCGCTGCGCCGGGCAATACAGGCCGCCGCTGCAGCGGTGGTCCTTTTCCGCCTCGTCCCGGACCACCTTCGAGCCGCACACCGGGCAGTGCTTTGGCATCGCAAAGGGCTTGGTGCCGGCCGGCCGGCGCTCGGCCACGACGGCGACGATCTGCGGGATCACGTCGCCGGCGCGGCGCACGATCACCGTGTCGCCGACACGCACGTCGAGGCTGTGGACGAAGTCCTCGTTGTGCAGGGTGGCGTTGCTGACCGTCACGCCGCCGACGAACACCGGCTCCAGCCGCGCCACCGGCGTGAGCTTGCCGGTGCGGCCGACCTGCACCTCGATGCCGAGCACGCGGGTCAGTTCCTCCTGCGCCGGGAACTTGTGCGCCACCGCCCACGCCGGTTCGCGGGTGACGAAGCCGAGCTGCCGCTGCAGCGCCAGCGAGTTGACCTTGTAGACGACGCCGTCGATGTCGAACGGCAGCCGGTCGCGCTCGGCGGCGATACGGTCGTGGTAATCGATCAGCCCCTGCGCGCCGCGCACCACGGCGCGGTGCGCGGACACCGGCACGCCGAAGGCGGCGATCGCATCGAGCAGCGCGCTGTGGGTGGCGGGCAGCGCCCAGCCCTCGACCTGACCGATGCCGTAGGCGAAGAACGACAGCGGCCGGCTGGCGGTCACCGCCGGGTCGAGCTG
>CALGWX010000255.1 GCA_937936215.1 uncultured Burkholderiaceae bacterium
CCGCGGGCGTGGCGCGACAACGATCTGCCATTGGCGCACGATGGAAGGCCAGCGCAACCCTCAGACCGACCCGATCCACGTCGCGGCCGACCTCGACGCCTCGGACCGCCGCAGCTTCGTGCGCTACCCGGTGCGCGGCGATTGGCTGGTGCACGATCTGGCACGAGGCCGCGTGATCGGCAGTGTTTGCGACATTGGCCTCAACGGCCTGCGCATGGAGTCGCCGGAGCCGCTGCCGCCGGCGCGCCGCTATGCGCTGGCCGTCGCCGTCAGCTACGAGGGCAACACCTTGCCTCCGCTGGAGGTCATCGCTCGCTGCGCCTGGCATCGTGCACGCCCCGATCTGCAGTTTGAAACCGGCTTCGAGTTCGTCGAGATGATGCCGGCGATGCGCGAGCGGATCGCGCAGTACATCGATCAGTTCGGCTACTGAGGCGTCGCGCGGCCCTGCCGGCGGTGGCTCGCGCAAGGGCCGGCCGGCGCGGGTGCCAGGCCTTCGACCAGCATCGGATGCCGCCCGCCTGCTACCGTGCCGGCATGAACGGTACCGACCCGCTGCTGCCCGCCTTCGCCAGGCTCGCGCTCGCCAACGTCCGCGCCGAGTATCCGTTTCACCTTGTCCACCTCGCGCACAACGACGGCGAGGTGCGACCGCCGCGTGAACTGCACCGCGTCTTTCACGGCGCCTACGACTGGCACTCCTGCGTGCACATGCACTGGACGCTTGCGCGTTGCCTGCGGCTTGCGCCCGCTGGCGAGGTGGCCGAAGCCATCGCGACGCACTTCGACGAGCGCTTGACCGCGGCCGCGGTCGCCGGCGAATGCGTCTACTTCGCCGCCCCTGGCCGCGCCGCCTTCGAGCGGCCGTACGGCTGGGGCTGGCTGCTGCAACTGGCCGCCGAGCTGGACGCGCTGGCTTCGTCGCTGGCGCCGGCAGCGCGCTGGCGCGATGCGCTGGCGCCGCTGGCGCAACTCGTCGCGCAACGCGTCGTGGCCTGGCTGCCGCGCGCCGACTTCCCGGTGCGTGCCGGCACGCATGGCAACAGCGCCTTCGCGCTGACACTGGCACTGAACCATGCGCGCCGCCACGGCGACGCGCCGCTTTGTGCCGCGATCGCCGAGCGCGCGCAGCGCTGGTTCGGCAACGACCGCGCCTACCCGGCCGCGTACGAGCCGGGCGGCGACGACTTCCTCTCGGGCGGGCTTTGCGAGGCGCTGCTGATGGCGCGGCTGCTCGAGCCCTCGCCGTGGGCCGCGTGGTGGGCTGGCTTCGCGCCGAGCGGCGAGGCGCTGGCGCCGTGGATTTCGCCGGTGCCGGTGGCGGATGCCGCCGATCCCAAGATCGTTCACCTGCATGGCCTGAACCTTTCGCGCGCCTGGTGCTGGCGGCAACTGCGGCCGCATCTGCCGGCGGCGCTGCGCGCGGCGGCGGACCGCGCCGCGCAGGAGCACTTGGAGGCGTCCCTCGCCGCTGCCAACGAGGGTGACTACGTCGGCACGCACTGGCTGGCCTCGTTCGCGTTGCTGGCGCTCAGCGGCGACTCGCTCGACGGGGATTGACCGCCATCAACGCCGGCGCGTCCGGCCCTGTTCTGATTGACGGCGGAGGTGGCCATGGACAAGCCTTGGGACGCGCTCGTCATCGGTTCCGGCATCGGCGGGCTGGCCGCGGCGGCGGCGCTCGCCACCTGCGGCCGACGGGTGCTCGTACTGGAGCGGCACACGCAGGCCGGCGGGCTGACGCAGACCTTCGAGCGCCAGGGCTGGCGCTTCAACGTCGGCATGCACTATCTCGGCGGCTTCGCCCCCGGTGAGGTCAACCGCCGCGTGCTCGATCACCTGGCCGGCGGCCGCATCGCGATGGCGCCGATCCAGGGCGTGTACGACCGCATCCGCCTGCCGGGGCTGACGCTGCCCTTCGCGCCGCCCCGCGCGTCGCTGATCGCGGTACTGAAGGACGCCTTTCCCGCCGAGACGCAAAGCATCGAGCGCTACTTCGAGGCGGTCGACCACGCCGCAGCGGCGATGGGCGCGCTGTTCATGGCGCACAACATCCCGGAGGCGCTCGCCCGGCCGCTGGAGTGGCTCAGGCACGGCGAGATCGAGCGTTGGGTCGCCCGCACGACGTGGGAGGTGGTCAGCGAGATCACCGCCGATGCCCGCCTGCGCTCGGCGCTAACAGCGCAGTGGATCGACTACGGCAGCCGGCCGGCGGAAAGCAGTTTCGGCGTGCACGCGCTGGTCACGCGCAGCTATCTCGACGGCGCCTGGTACCCGGTCGGCGGCAGCGTCGTGTTTGCGCGGGAACTCGGGCGCACGATCGTTGACGCAGGCGGCGAGGTGCGCACCGGCGCCGAGGTGGTTCACATCGACGTCGATGCCGGCCGCGTTACGGGCGTGCAGTTGCGCGGCGGCGGGCGCATCGCCGCCCGCGCCGTCATCTCCGACGCCGGCGCGCACAACACGATGCGCCTGCTGCCTTCGAGCGAGGTCGACTACGACTGGGCTCGCGATGTGGCGGAACTGGAGGCCTCGACCGGCTACGTGGGCCTTTATCTGGGCCTCGAAGGCGACATCGCCCACGCCGGCGCCGACACCGCCAACACGTGGATCTACGAGTCGTGGGACGTCAATCAGGGCTGGGATGATCCCTTCGCGCAGCCGCGCGCGCCGGCGCTGTTCGTCGCTTTCCCTTCGCTGCGTGACCCGGCGCACGAGCCCGGCCCGAGCCTGCGCCACACGGCCGAGATCGTCGCGCTGGTCAACTGGGGCGCGTTCTCGCGCTGGGACCGCAGCGCCGACGACGACGGCATGGCGCCCGGATCGGCGGCGCGCGACCGTAGCTATGCCACCGTCAAGGACCAGTTGCGCGCCGGCTTGCTGGCGCAGTTCGGCAGCCACTTTCCCGGCGTGGCGCCGATGGTCCGGCTGGCCGAGGTGTCCACCCCGATCACCGTGGCCGAGTACACCGGCGCCGAGCACGGCGCGATGTACGGGCTGGCGACTACGCCGCAGCGCTTCCTGTCGCCGGCACTGCGGCCACGCACGCCGATCGGCGGGCTGCTG
The DNA here is from genome assembly GCA_937936215.1 of uncultured Burkholderiaceae bacterium. GTDB lineage: Bacteria > Pseudomonadota > Gammaproteobacteria > Burkholderiales > Burkholderiaceae_F > JADJWR01. The sequence continues at coordinate 3,067 of CALGWX010000255.1, forward strand.
CTGGCCGGCCAGGACGCCTGCACCCCCGGTGTCACCGGCGCGATGATGGGCGGGCTGATGGCCGCAGCGCACCTCGAGCCGCGGCTGTGGAAGCTGCTGGTGTAGCCACGCCGACGGGCACCGTCGCCGCGACGCCGCTTCGAGGGCTCTGATGGATTGCTCGCGGCCCACGCCGGGTCGCGGTGCTGCTCAGCCCCGGACGGAGGAGGGCGGCAGCGAGACGGGGCCGCGCGATCGGAAAGCGCCGCCGATGGATTGCCAGCAGCTCAGCCCGCCGGCTCCAGCCGCACGATGGCGCCGTTGGGCAGGTCGGTCAGCAGGTAGACGAACCCGTCGGGGCCGACGCGCACGTCGCGCACCCGCGGCAGCTGCCCGGCGAGCATGAACTCGTCCTCGACGAACTTTTCGCCGTCCAGACGCACGCGGATCAGCGCCTGCCCGCGCAGCGCGCCGATCAGCGCATCGCCGCGCCACTTGGGGAACTTGTCGCCGTCGTAGAAGGCCATGCCGGAGACCGCCGGCGATGGCGTCCAGTACTTCACCGGCTGCGCCATGCCCGGCTTCTCGGTGCCCTCGCCGATTTTCGTCCCGGTGACGTAGTTGACGCCGTAGGTGATCACCGGCCAGCCGTAGTTGACGCCGGCCTTGATCACGTTCAACTCGTCGCCGCCCTGCGGCCCGTGCTCGTGCGCCCAAAGCACGCCGGTCTTCGGGTGCAACGCCGCGCCCTGCACGTTGCGGTTGCCGGGCGAGTAGATCTCGGGCCTCGCCTTCGGGTCGTTGGCGAACGGGTTGCCGGGCGCCGCCTTGCCGTCGTCGGTGAGCCGAAGGATCTTGCCGGCGTGGTCGTCGAGCCGCTGCGCGCGCGCCATCTCGCCACGGTCGCCGAGCGTGACGTAAAGCAGGCCGTCGCGGTCGAACACCAGCCGCGAGCCGAAGTGAAAGCCGGTGTTCGACTTCGGCGCCATGCGGAAGATGACCTGCACGTCGTCCATCCGCCAGGCGCCGGGGCCGCCGGCGAGCCGCCCGCGCGCGACCTCGGTGCCGTTGTCGCCCTTCTCGTCGCGCTGCGCGTAGCTCCAGTAGATCCAGGCGTTGTCGCGATGCTTCGGGTGCAGCACGACGTCCATCAGGCCGCCCTGGCCCTGCGCGTCGATGCGCGGCAGTCCAGCCACCGGCGTCGGGTCGAGCTTGCCGTCCTTGTCGACGACGCGCAGGCGGCCCGCACGCTCGGTGACGAGCATGCGCCCGTCGGGGAGGAAGGCCAGCCCCCACGGCCGGTCCAGGCCCTGAGTGACGGTCACGATCCTGACCAGATGCTCGCGCGTCGGCACGACCTCGTTGGCGAAGGCCGGCGCCGCGGCGAGCAGCGCCGCCGCCAGCAGCAGCTTGTTCATCTTCGATGCTCCGAAAAAACCGCGACTGTGCCCGCCCGCGCCCACCCCGGCCAGCGGGGAATCCCCGCAGCAGCGCCCCAAAGCCGTGGAAAGACCTTCGCCAGCGGCGCGAGGCGTATTCCGCCAAGGCCCACGGATGGCCACGGGAGGCGCGCTACGCAGCCGCAAGACGATAGTCGCCGCAGCGGGCACGCCCGCCGGCCCTCTCAGGCTGTGAAGAAATCGTCGCGAGCGGCCCGAGGTCGCGTTGAGCGGCGGACCCGTACCGAGGCGCACGGCGGAGAGCCGCAGGCGCGCGATCGGGACGCACAGCAGATTGATTCACCGCCTCAGCCGATGCGGCCTTCCGCCACCGCATGGCAGGCCACCTGCACGTCGGCGCCGCTGCGGGCGTGGAACTTCAGCACCGGCGTCTCGCGCTTGCAGCGCTCGTCGGCGTGCGGGCAGCGCGGGTGGAAGGTGCAGCCGGAAGGCGGGTTCAGCGGGTTGGGCACCTCGCCCGCCACCGGCGTGCGGGCGCGGCCGGTCATGTCGAGGTCCGGGATCGCGTCGAGCAGCATCCGCGTGTACGGGTGCCGCGGCGCTGCGAAGAGTGCGCGCTTGGGCGCCAGCTCGACGATGCGGCCCAGGTACATCACGCCGACGCGGTCGGAGATGTGGTGCACCACCGCCAGGTTGTGCGAGATGAAGAGGTAGGTGAGCCCGAGGTCGCGCTGCAGGTCCTTCATCAGGTTGAGCACCTGCGCCTGCACCGAGACGTCGAGCGCCGAGGTCGGCTCGTCGCAGACCAGGAAGGCGGGGTTCGTCGCCAGCGCGCGGGCGATGGAGATGCGCTGCCGCTGGCCGCCGGAAAACTGGTGCGGGTACTTGACCTTGTCCGCCGGCGACAGCCGCACCAGGCCGAGCAGCTCGTCGACTCGGCGCTCGATCTGCGCCTTGTCGGTCATCAGGCCGTGCGCGCGCAGCGGCTCGGCGATGATCTCCGCCACCCGCCAGCGCGGGTTCAGGCTGGCGTAGGGGTCCTGGAAGATCATCTGCAGTTTTTGCCGCAGGCCGCGGCCGGCGGCGGTGTTCATTTCCGAAAGATCGCGGCCGAAGAACTCGACGCGCCCCTTGGTCGGCGCATACAGGCCCACCAGCACGCGCGCCACGGTGGACTTGCCGCAGCCCGATTCGCCGACCAGCGACAGCGTCTCGCCGCGGCGGATCTCGAAGCTCACGTCGTCGACCGCGTGCAGAATCGTGCGCGGCTTACCTTCGAGCACGCGGTTCAGCCACGGCGGCGAGACGTCGAAGTACTTCGCCAGGCCTTCGGTCTTGACGATCACCTCGCCCGCGGCCGGCTCGCTGCGGGGTTTGGCAACGGCGCTCATGCGGCGGCCCTTTGGCTCGTTGCATGCAGCCAGCACGCCGCAAGCGACGCGCCGGCCGGCATCAGATCGGGACGTTCGCGCGAGCAGCGTCCGAACGCGCGGCTGCAGCGCGGGTGAAACGCGCAACCCGGCGGAATCTCGGTCAGCCTCGGCATGCTGCCTTCGATCTGCGCGAGCCGTTCGACCTCGCGGCCGAAGGTCGGGATCGACCCCATCAGCCCGATCGTGTACGGGTGCTGCGGCCTGTGGATGACGTCGGCGACGGGACCGATTTCGGCCACCCGGCCCGCGTACATCACCGCGACGCGGTCCGCGGTCTCGGCGATCACGCCCATGTCGTGCGTGATCAGCATGACGGCGGTCTTGTT
>CALGWX010000256.1 GCA_937936215.1 uncultured Burkholderiaceae bacterium
CGCGGCGAGCGCCGCCCGCGGCGCACGCGCATCGCGATGCTGTTCGAGGGCCTGTGCCACCGCGGCGCGCTTGCGCGCCAGCCCCGCGTCATCGAGCCCGGTGCCGCGGCCGACGCAATCGTCGACCGGTAAGCCGGTCAGCCGCGCCATCAGCGCGGCGGCGGCGGTCGTGTTGCCGATGCCCATTTCACCGAGTAATAGCGCGTTGCCGGGCAGCGACTCGACGAGGCGTTCACCGTTGGCGAGCGCCGCGTCGCACTGCGCGGCGGTCAACGCCGGCTGCTGCGTGAAGTCGGCGCTGCCGCGGCAGACCTTCAGCACGCGCAGGGCGGGATGCGGTTCGAACTCGGCGTCCACCCCGCAGTCCACCACCGTCAGCGCCAGGCCGTGCTGGCGCGCCAGCACCGCCACCGCCGCCCCGCCGGCCAGCATGTTGCGCACCATCTGCGCGGTGACCTTGCGCGGGTACGCAGAGACGCCCTGCGCGGTCACGCCATGGTCGGCGGCAAACACGACGAGCTGCGGCGCGACGAGCCGAGGCCGCTCGGTGCCGAGCGCCACCGCCAGTCGCACCGCCAGCGCCTCGAGGCGGCCGAGCGAGCCCGGCGGCTTGGTCTTGCGGTCCAGCGCCCGCTGCACGCGCTCGGCGAGCCGCGAGTCCTCGTCGAATGAAGGCGCCAAAGGTTCGTTCGGCATGCTCAGCTCGATTTTCGCTCGGCCCAGCGCTGCACGATGCGCGCGATCGCCGCCAGCCCGTCGGTCAGCGCCGCCGGCCCCGGCTGCAGGATCTCGGCCGACTTGATCTCGTGCAGCTCGCCGTCGCGCACGGCCGGCATCGCGTCCCAGCCGGGGCGGGCGGCCACCCGCTCGGGGCGGAACTTCTTGCCGCACCAGGAGCCGATCACGATGTCCGGTGCGCGCCGCACGGTCTCGGCGCCGTCGGCAACGATGCGGCCCTTCGCGTGTGGAAACAGGGCCAGTTCCGCGTAGACGTCCTCACCGCCGGCCAGCTGCACCAGCTCGGAGACCCAGCGGATGCCGCTGATCATCGGCTCGTCCCATTCCTCGAAGTACACGCGCGGCCGGCGCGGCAGCGCCGCGGCCGCTGCGGCGATCTCGGCGTGGCGCGCGCGCGTGGCTTCGATCCAGCGCTCGGCGCGGTCCGAAGCTCCGACGATCGCGGCCACGAGCCGCAGCGTGGCGAAGATCTCCTCCACACTGCGCTGGTTGGTGACCAGCACATTCAGGCCGGCGCGGATCAGCTTCTCGGCGAGTGCCGCCTGTAGGTCTGAAAAGCCGATTACCAGATCCGGCCGCAGTTCGAGGATCTTGTCCAGCTTGCCATCGAGGAAGTGCGCCACGCGCGGCTTGTCGTGCCGCGCCTCGCGCGGCCGCACCGTATAGCCGCTGATGCCGACGATGCGGTCCTGCTCGCCGAGCAGGTACAGCCACTCGGTGGTCTCCTCGGTCAGGCAGACGATGCGTCGCGGGCCGGTCATCCCTCAGGCTCCGAGCAGTTCGTCGAGCAGCTTCGTACCGAACGCGGCCTCGACCGCATCGGCGATCGCGTCGAACGCCGGCGGCCGCACCGCCACCCCCAGCAGCGCCAGCGTGAGTGCCGAATGCTCCAGCGCCCCGTGCACGGCGATGCCCAGCACGCTGCCGGCGAGCCAGCCGACCGGCGCCCCACTGCCGTCGCGCAGCGCCACCGCCACCGGCTCGAGCGGCTCGGTGCTTCCGCAGCGGATCTCGTAGCCGTCGAAGGCCGCGCCCGCCCAGCCCGTCCAGGGCGCGGGCAGCGACGCGAACGTGTAGGCGCCGCGCACGAGCCGTTTGTCGGGCCCGAAGCGCGTCGCCAGCGGCAGCAGCCCGAGTCCTTCGGCGGCATCGCAGCGCACGCCGTCGTGACCTTGCGGATCGTGCAGGTGGCACCCAAGCATCTGCATGCCGCCGCAGATGCCGAGCAGCGGCCGGCCCGCCGCCGCCCAGTCGCGCAGCGCGCGCGCGAAGCCGTGCGCTCGCAGCCAGGCGAGATCGGAGATCGTCTGCTTCGAACCCGGCAGCACCACGAGATCCGCGCCGTCGAGTTCCTCCGGCGCACGCACCCAGCGCAGCCGCGCGCTGCTCGCTGCCAGCGCCGAGAACTCGTCCAGGTTGCTCGCACGCGGCGCGACGATCACTGCCACCGTCGGTCCTGCATGCACAGCGCCGAGGGTCGGGCCGTCCTCCTCCGGCAGGCCATGGCCGGCCAGCAGCGGCAGCACCGTCACGTGCGCGACCCCGCTGCGTTCGCGCAGCCACTGCGGGCCGGGTGCGAGAAGCGCGGCATCGCCCCGGAAGCGGTTGAGCACCACCGTACGAACCAGCGGCCGCAGGTCCGGCGGCAGCAGCGCGAGGGTGCCCACGGCGTGCGCAAACGCGCCGCCGCGGTCGATGTCGACCACCAGCAATGCCGCGGTTGGCGCGCGCGCCGCCGCCCAGCGGGCGGCGCCGAGGTTGACGAAATCGCAGTCGGCCAGATTGATCTCCGCCGGCGAACCGGCGCCCTCGATCACCAGCAGCTCGTGGCGGTCGGCCAGACGCTCGAAGCTTTCCCGCGCCGCAGCGGCCAGATGCGGGCTGCGCTCGCGCCAAGGCAGGCGGGCGAGGTCATGCCGTACCCGGCCGTGCACGATCACTTGGCTCGCGGTGTCGGCCTCGGGCTTCAGCAGCACCGGGTTGTGGTCGGTGCAAGGCGAGATACCGGCCGCCAGCGCCTGCCAGTATTGCGCGGTGCCGATCTCGCCCTGCGCGGTCACGCGCGCGTTGTTGCTCATGTTCTGCGCCTTGAACGGCGCCGCCGTCAGGCCGCGCCGGGCCGCCAGCCGCGCCAGCGCCGTGGCGACGAAGCTCTTGCCGGCGCCGCTGGTCGCACCCCAGACCACGAGCGCGCGTTTCATCCGGCCAGCCCGTATACGCGCGCCGCGGCCACGGCCGCGGCGAGCGCGAAAGCGACCACGGAGGCGCCGCGCGCCAGCCGCAACGCGCGCACCGTCGCTGCGGGCGCAGGCGAC
>CALGWX010000257.1 GCA_937936215.1 uncultured Burkholderiaceae bacterium
TCGTGTTCGTCGCCAACAAGCGGATGATTCCGCGCGTCGAGAAGGTCTTCCAGGTCGGGGTCGGGTTCTTCTGACCTTGGCACGCGGCCTGCCGCGCGCCGCTGGGGCTAGTTGGAGGTGAAGAAGTCGTAGCCGGCGAGCAGCAGGCCGCCGAGCAGGATCAGGGTGATGTCGACCTGGGTGAGCTTCAGCACGTACGGCGCGAAGAACGCCACCAGCAGCAGGAGGCCGACGAAGCCGGCGATGCGCTCGATCTTCTTCATGCATTTCCCCGTTTGACGAATTCCTCCACCAGCCACCGCAGCGCGCGCAGCAGGCGGCCGTCGTTGTGCAGGGCGCCGACCGCCTGCACGCCGAGCGGCAGGCCGGCCGATAGCGTCAGCAGCGGCAGCGACACCGTCGGCAGGCCGGCGAGGCTCCACACCGACTGCATCGCGGCATCGAGCGGCGGCGCCGAGGCCAGCGGTGCGGCGCCCGGGGCGGCCGGCAGCAGCAGCGCGTCGAAGCGATCGAAGTACTCGTCGAACGCGCTGGCGACGTGGGCGATGCGGTCGCGCCCCGCCAGGTAATCGACCGCGGGCACCTGCATGCCGCGCTCGATGCGGCTGCGCAGCGCGGCGCCGAGCCGGTCGCGGTGATGGTGCCATTCCCGCTGCAGGGCGAAGGCGAGCTCTGCCTGCCACACCTGCGCGTGCCAGGCCGCCGCCTGCTCGACGACTTCGGGTAGTTCCAGCGTGACGACGACGCCCTGCATCAGGTCGGTGAAGGCCTCGCAGGCCTCGCGAACCTCGCCGTCCAGCCGCGGCCACCACGGCGTGCGCACGAAGCAGAACCTCGGCTCGACCGGCGGCTCGGCGCGGCACACCTGCGCCAGCCGGCGCGGCGGCATCGCCAGCGTGGCCCGGTCGTGCCCGTCGTCCCCGGAGGCGATCTCCGCCGCCAGCGCGAGATCCTCGACGCAGCGCGCGAACAGGCCGACCCGGTCCAGCGACGGCGCCAGCTCGAAGGCGCCGGTGCGCGGCACCAGACCGGCGGACGGCTGGTAGCCGTAGACGCCGCAGCAGGAGGCGGCCAGCATCACCGCGCCGTCGCCGTTGCAGGCGAGCGCCAGCGGCACGGCGCCCGAAGCCACGGCCGCCGCCGCGCCGGCGGCAGCGCCACCGGCGCCGTGCTCGTGGCGGTGCGGATTGCGCACCGCCGCCGCCTCACCAGCGCCGAACTCCGCCGTTGCCGCCTTGCCGAAGATCACCGCCCCGGCCTCGCGCAGCCGCCGCACCGCGACGGCGTCGGCCACCGGATAGCGGCCGTCGTAGATCGGGCTGCCGTACGCAGTCGGGAAGTCGACCGTGTCGATCAGGTCCTCGACCGTCACCGGCACGCCGTAAAGCAGGCCGAGCGGCTCGCCGTGCGCCCGCTCGGCCTTGCGGTGCCCGGCCTGCAGCCGGATCACCCTTTCGTCGAGGCTGGCGAACGCCTGCAGGCGCGCCTGCACCTGCTGCGCGTAGGCCAACTGCCGGCCGAAAAACTCCTCGACGTCGGCCTTGCCGGCGGCAAGGTAGTCGCGGTAGTCGCCGGCCGTGAACTCCGGGATGGGCCTGCCGCCGTCCATGCCGGTCATTGCTGCTTGAAGAAGTCCGGGTTGACGAGCGTCGGGTCGTTCGGATCGAACGGGATCTCCTTGGCCTGGCCGAAGAACTGGTCGGGCAGGTAGGTCACCAGGGTCGGGAAGATGTAGGTCAGGGCGAGCGTCAGGATCACCATGCCGACGAACGGGAAGCAACCCTTGAAGATCGTCCACAGCTCCAGCCCCTTGGGCGCCACGCCCTTCAGGTAGTAGGCCGACATCGCCATCGGCGGCGTCAGGAACGACGTCTGCAGGTTGATCGCGATCAGGATCCCGAACAGGATCGGATCGATGCCGAACACCGGCAGCAGCGGCAGGAAGATCGGCACGAAGATGATGATGATCTCGCTCCACTCCAGCGGCCAGCCGAGGATGAAGATGATCAGCTGCGCCAGCAAGAGGAACTGCACCGGCGTCAGGTCCAGGGCGAGCAGCATGTCCTTGACGATGTGCTCGCCGCCCAGGTAGGAAAACACCGACGAGAAGGTGGCGGCGCCGACGAAAAGGAAACAGACCATCGCCGAGGTGCGCGCCGTGAGGTACACCGACTCGCGCAGCCGCTCCCAGCTGAAGGCGCGGTAGACCACGGCGAGAATGATGCCGCCCAGGGCGCCCATCGCCGCCGCCTCGCTCGGCGTGGCCAGGCCGAACAGGATCGAGCCGAGCACCGCCAGGATCAGCGCTGCCAGCGGCACGAACGCTTGCAGCACCAGCAGCACGCTCTCCAGCACGCTGTAGTTCATCGCCTCCTTCGGCTTCGGGCACAGCGACGGGTTGATGATCGCCCGCACCAGCACGTAGACGACGTACATGCCGGCCAGCAGGAAGCCGGGAATGATCGCCGCCGCGTACATCTTGACCACCGAGACGCTGGCCGTGGCCGAATAGACGATCAGCAGGATCGACGGCGGAATGAGGATGCCGAGCGTGCCGCCGGCGGTGATCACGCCGGAAGACAGCCGCTGGTCATAGCCGGCCTTCAGCATCGCCGGCAGCGCGATCAGCCCCATCAGGGTGACCACGGCGCCGACGATGCCGGTGGCGGTGGCGAACAGCGCGCAAGTGACCAGCGCCGCCACCGCCATCGAGCCAGGCAGGAAGCGCAAGCCCACCTGCAGGCTGAGGAACAGCCGGTCGAGGATGTTGGCGCGCTCGATGATGTAGCCCATGAACAGGAACAACGGGATGCTGATGAGCACGTCGTTGTTCATCACGCTGAAGGTGTTCTGCGTGAACAGGAAGAAGATCCGGTTGTCCCAAAACTCCTGCCCGGGCACGTAGTAGGCGTAGTAGCCGAAGCCGATGCCCATCGCCATCAACGTGAAGGCGATCGGGAAGCCCAGGAAGATGAAGCAGATGAACAGCCCGAGCATCAGCAGGGCGACGACCGGGTCGCTCATTTCGCGGCCTCCGCCTGGTGCTGCTCGACCAGCACCACCTCCAGTTCCTCGACGTCGCCCGAGCGCGGCGGCCAGCGCCCGGTGCGGATGCACACGAGGCAGCGCATCACCTCGGCGATGCCGGCGATGAGCAGCGTCAGGCCGGCGACGAAGATCAGCAACTTCAGCGGCCACACCGGCACCCCGGCGGGGCTGTTCACGCTCGACTCCATGATCCGCGCCGACTCGAACGAATAGCGGGCACCGGTGAAGACCATCGCGAAGATGGCCGGGAAGTAGAAGAGGAAGTACAGCACCAGGTCGACCTTGGCCTGCACCCGCGCCGGCCACTTGCGGTAGATGAAGTCGCCGCGCACGTGCGAGCCGCGCGACAGCGCGTAGGCGCCCGACATGATGAACAGCGCCCCGTACAGCATGTAGCTCATGTCGAACGCCCACTGGGTCGGGCTGTTCAGCACGTAGCGCATGAACACCTCATAACAGGTGCTGGCGGTCAACACCAGCACGCACCAGGCGAAGGCATGCCCGACCGCCTTGCTGAACACGTCGATGACGCGGATCCAGTTTTCCATCGCGGCGATTCCAAGAGGCCAAAAAAAAGCTGCCGAGAACGACGTCTCGGCAGCTTAGCTCGGATGCGGCAGCTCAGGACGGCAGCTTGACCTTGAAGACGTGCTCGAAGGCCAGCTTGTTGTCCGCCTCGTTGGTGAAGTGATAGAAGCCGACGCGGCGCGACCAGGCGCGATAGGAGTCGTTGACCTCCTTGAACATCTCGACTTCCTTCTCCAGCTTCTCGACCACCTTGTCCCACGCCGCCAGCTGGCCGCGGTAGATGTCCGCGGTCGTTCGGGAGACCTGCACCTTGTGCTTGACGATCAGTTCCTGCAGGTCGCGGGAGTAGTTGTCGTGCGCCAGCGCAGTGTTGGCCGTCGACGCCGCTTCCGCGCCGTACTTCAGGATCGCCTTCATGTCGGCCGGCAGGGCGTTGTACTTGTCCCGGTTGAAGATGATCTCGAAGAATTCCTGCGCCTGGTGGTACGAGCCCATCGAGTAAAACTTGGCCACGTCCTGGGCGCCGAAGCGCATGTCGGAGGTCGGGTTGTTGAACTCGAAGGCGTCGATCACGCCGCGCTGCATCGCCGGGACGATCTCGCCGCCGGGCAACTGCGCCACCGCCATGCCCATTTCCTGCAGCATGTCGGCAGCCAGGCCAACGGTGCGGTACTTGAAACCCTTCAGTTCCGCCGCCGTGCGCGGCGGGCGGTTCTTGAACCAGCCGAGCGGCTGGCACGGCATCGGGAAGGCAAAGAAGCCGACGACGTTGAGGTTGAGCTTGGCGAGCAGCTTCTCGTATAGCTGCTGGCCGCCGCCCTGGTGAATCCAGGAGAGCGCGATTTCAGGCGTGGCGCCGCTAACCGGGCCGGTGCCGAACAGCGATGCGACCTTGGACTTGCCGTACCAGTACGCGGTCACATGGTGGCCGGCATCGAGCACGCCCTTACTGACGGCGTCCATGATCTCGAACGGCTTGACGACCGCGCCGGCGGGAAGATACTCCAGCCGCATGCGGCCGCCGGCCATCTCGTTCACGCGCGTGACGTACTGCTGCGCCATCTCACTGAAGATGTCGTTGGGGCCCCACGAGCCCTGCATCTTCAGGACGACCGGCGACTGCGCCACCGAGATCATCGGGAAGCCGGCCAGCGGCGCGGCGACGGCGGCGGTGGCCGCCTTGCCAAAGAAGCGGCGGCGCCGACGGTCAGCGCCGGCAGCCGGTTGCGCGTCGGTAGTGGGCTTTTCTTCCATGGTGTTCGCCATGCTGGGTCTCCTTGGCTGATTGGTTTGCGGGGCGTTCGCCCAGTCCCGATAATAGGTAATTGACGGGCTGTCGAGATTACCCCGAGACCCGCACGCTGCGGTTCCACATGTTGCAAAACCGAGGGCAATTCCTGAGCGGGGAGGTCCCGGCCGGCGACTTGAGAACGCGGGAGGCGCCGGCTCGGCTCCAGCAGGGCCGTCGATGCTGCACCGCATGACTGTGATGTGCGAGCCGGTACCCTCGACCGGCGTCACGAACCACACCGCCAAGGCGACACCCGGCAGCCTGCGCCGCCAACGGCAATCGTTTGCCTCTGCACACAGGGCTCGACGCGGCGAACCCTCCCCCGCCGGCGCCACCGGCGCCTGGCGGGCGCCGCGGGGCCGGCGGCCTCGCGCCGCTCGCCGCAACCGCGGCAC
>CALGWX010000258.1 GCA_937936215.1 uncultured Burkholderiaceae bacterium
GAACTGCGCGTGATCCGCTTCCCCGAATGGCTGCGCAAGTTCCAGGCGAACTCCTGGGACGGCGATGCCTTCGGCATCTCCTGGAACACCGCGCCCTACATGGATACGATCCGGCCTTACACCTACATGTCCTGCATGAAGCGGCCGCCGCACTTCTGCGACCCGGAGGTGATGCCGCTGATCGAGCAGGCGATGACCGATTTCGACCGCGAGCGCCGCCGCGCCACGCTGCACCGGCTGCACGAGATGACGCGCGAGCGCCCGCCGGCGATCTTCCTGGTGGAGCAGGTGGACGTGACGGGCGTCTCGCCCAGGGTGCGCGGCTTCCGCTACGTCAACCGCAGCATCTTCTATGAGGGCGTGACGCTCGGCTGAGGAGGGGAAGGCGACGGCGATGATGAGCCGGGAACAGAACGAGCGCATCACCCGCGTCGGCCCGGGCACGCCCTGCGGCGCGCTGCTGCGGCGCTACTGGCAGCCGATCGCCCTGACCGACGAGCTCGACGGCCCGCGCCCCGTGCGCGCCGTGCGCGCGCTCGGCCAGGATTTCGTGCTGTTCCGCGACGAGGCGGGGCGCCTCGGCCTGCTCGATCGCGACTGCCCGCACCGCAACGCCGACCTCGCCTATGGCCGGCTGGAGGACGGCGGGCTGCGCTGCCCCTTCCACGGCTGGCTGTTCGACGTGGACGGCCGCTGCCTGGAAACGCCGGCGGAGCCCGAGGGCAGCACGCTCTGCACCCGCATCCGCCAGCGCTCCTATCCGGTCGTGGTCCGCAGCGGCATCGTCTTCGCCTATCTCGGCGAGGGCGCGCCGCCGGCATTCCCGGCCTTCGACTGCTTCGTCGCGCCGGAGACGCACAGCTTCGCCTTCAAGGGGCTGATCGAGTGCAACTGGCTGCAGGCGCTGGAAGTCGGGATCGACCCGGCGCACGCCTCCTTCCTGCACCGCTTCTTCGAGGACGAGGATACCAGCACCGCCTACGGCAGGCAGTTCCGCGGCGCCTCCGACGGCTCCGACCTGCCGATGACCTATGTGCTGCGCGAGTTCCCGCGCCCGCGGATCGAGGTGGAGACCACCGACTACGGCCTGCGGCTGACGGCGCTCCGCCGCATCAACGACGCGACGACGCATGTGCGGGTGACGAACCTCTACTTCCCGCAGGCCTTCGTCATCCCGATGAGCGCGGAGATGACGATCACGCAGTGGCACATGCCGGTGGACGACACGCGCTGCTACTGGATCGCGATCTTCACCAGTTTCGGCGCGCCGGTGGACCGCGCGGCGATGCGCGCGCAGCGCCTCGACTCCTACAGCCTGCCCGACTACCTGCCGAAGAAGAACCGCGCCAACGACTACGGCTTCGACCCCGAGGAGCAGAAGCGCGCGACCTACACGGGCATGGGCCACGACATCAACGTGCACGACCAGTGGGCGGTCGAGAGCCAGGGGCCGATCCAGGACCGCACGCGCGAGCATCTCGCCTCCACCGACAAGGCGATCGCTGCCAATCGGCGCCTGCTCTTGCGCGCGATCGCGGCGGTGGAGGAGGGGCGCGCGCCGCTGATGGCGCTGGATGAGGAGGCCGCCGCGCGCCTGACCGGCCCCGCCACGATCGACGCCATGGCCCCGGCCGATCGCTGGGAGCAGCATTGGCGCGAGGCCGTCGCGCGCCGACGCGCCGCCGCCCCTTGGGCGCCGCCGGCGCTGGCCGCCGAATGACCCTCGCCGAGGACGCGGGCCTCGCCACTGCGGAGCGCCGCGCCCGCGCGGCCGAGGTGCTGGCGGAGGTGTCGGCCGAAGGGGTGGAGGTGATCCGCCTCGCCTTCCCAGACCAGCACGGCATCCTGCGCGGCAAGACCATCGTCGCGCGTGAACTCGCCGGCGCCTTCGACAGCGGCGTGACGATGACGACGACGCTGCTGCTGAAGGATTCCTCGCACCGCACCGTCTTCCCGGTGTTCACCGCCGGCGGCGGGCTCGGCGTGAAGGAGCTGGAAGGCGCCGCCGACTGCATCCTGCTGCCGGACCCCTTCACCTTCCGCATCCTGCCCTGGGCGCCGCACACGGGCTGGCTGCTGTGCGAGGCGCATTTCGCCGACAGGCGCCGCGTTCCCTTCTCGACGCGCGGGCTGCTGCGCGACGCGCTCGACCGCGCCGCAGCGCAGGGCTTCGGCTACGTGACCGGCATCGAGGTGGAGTTCCACATCTTCCGCCTGCTCGATCCGAAGCTCTCGCCCGCCGATGCTGGGCAGCCCGGCACGCCGCCCGAGGTTGCGCTGCTGACGCAGGGCTACAACTACCTGACGGAAAGCCGCTACGACGCGCTCGACCCGATCCTCGAGACGCTGCGGCGGGAGACGCAGGCGCTCGGCCTGCCGCTCCGCTCGATGGAAGTCGAGTTCGGCCCTTCCCAGGTGGAGTTCACCTTCGCCGCGCGCCCCGCGCTGGAGAGCGCCGACATCATGCTGCTGTTCCGCTCGGCGGCGAAGCAGGTGGCGCGGCGGCACGGCCACCACGTGACCTTCATGTGCCGCCCGCGCATCCCGAACGTGATGTCCTCCGGCTGGCACCTGCACCAGTCGCTGACGGATGCGACGACGGGGCGCAACGCCTTCATCGGCGAAGGCGGCGCGCTGCTGTCGGAGACCGCGCGGCATTTCCTCGGCGGGCTGCTGCGGCACGCGCGCGCGGCGGCGGCGTTCTCGACGCCGACGCTGAACGGCTACCGCCGCTTCCGCCCCTATTCGCTCGCGCCCGACCGCGCGATCTGGGGCATTGACAACCGCGGCGTCATGCTGCGCGCGCTCGGACGCCCCGGTGATCCGGCGACACGCATCGAGAACCGCGTGGGCGAGCCGGCAGCGAACCCGTATCTCTACATGGCGTCGCAGC
>CALGWX010000259.1 GCA_937936215.1 uncultured Burkholderiaceae bacterium
GGGGAGGTTGTCCCAGCCCTCGACGCGCCAGGTGATGCCGCAGATCCGCCGCGCGGCGAGGATCGCAAAGCGCGTCCACATCGTGCACAGCCGGTAGCGCGTGCTCACCGGCCGCACGTATGCAGCCAGCACCACGAACGCCCACGGGATCACCGTGACCGTCAGCACCAGGAGGTACAGCGCCGAGCGGACGTAAGAAATCGGGGTCAGACTCCGATTTCCCGCTGTGGAAGAATGCGGGGCTGGCAGGTCATCTTCTGTGTGGTGGGGCTTGCCCATGGATTGTCGTGCCGGTCGGCCTCGTCGCGCCTCAGGCGTCGCGAAGGAAATCGGAGTCTGACCCCGATTTCCTAGCCGGCGGCGAGCAGCGACAGGTCGGCGACACGGTTCATCTGCTCGCGCAGTTGCGCCAGCAGTGCCAGCCGATTGGCGCGCAGGCGGGCGTCGTCGACGTTGACCATCACGTCGTCGAAGAACTGGTCCACCGGCAGTTTCAGCGGCGCGAGTTCGCGCAGCGCCTCGGCGAAGTTGCCGGCGGCGAATTGGGCCTGCGCCCGCGGCGCGGCCTGGGCGAACGCCGCCGCCAGCGCCTTTTCGGCCGGCTCGAAGAGCAGCGCCGGGTCCACAGTTTTGGCGGCGCCGGCGGACTTCTTCAGGATGTTGCCGATGCGCTTGTTGGCGGCGGCGAGGCTTTCTGCCTCCGGCAGCTGCATGAAGGCGCGCACGGCGGCCAACCGCTCGACGATGTCGTCGATGCGCGCCGGCTGCGGCGCGACCACCGATTCCACCTCGTTGGCGGAGTAGCCCTGCTCGCGCAGCAGGCCGCGCAGGCGGTCGTAGAGGAAGGCCGTGATCTCGGCGCTGGCCGGCTTGAACGCCTTGATGCCGTTAAACGCCTGCGTCGCGATCGCGAGCAGGGCGTCGATCGCCAGCGGCAGGCGCTTCTCGATCAGCATGCGCAGCACGCCGATCGCGTGCCGGCGCAGCGCGAAGGGATCCTTGTCGCCGGTCGGCTTCTCGCCGATGCCGAACAGGCCGACCAGGGCTTCCAGCTTGTCGGCCAGCGCCACGCAGATGCCCACGGGCGTCGACGGCAGCGCATCGTCGGCGAAGCGCGGCCGGTAGTGTTCCTCGATCGCCGTGGCCACGTCGGCCGGCTCGCCGTCGTGCTGCGCGTAGTAGCGGCCCATGATGCCCTGCAGCTCGGGGAACTCGCCGACCATCTCGGTGCGCAGATCGGCCTTGGCCAGCCGCGCTGCCCGCTCCACATGGGTGCGGTCGACGCCGAGGTGCTTGGCGATCTCCACCGCGATGCCGGTCAGGCGCTCCACCCGCTCCAGCTGCGAGCCCAGCTTCGCGTGGTAGATGACGCTCGCTAGCAGCGGCAGCCGCGACTCCAGCGTGCGCTTGCGGTCCTGGTCGAAGAAGAACTTGGCATCTGCCAGCCGCGCCCGGACCACGCGCGCGTTGCCGGCGATGATCGCCGCGCCGCCGTCGCTCGCCTCCAGGTGCGACACCAGCAGGAAGCGGTTCAGCAGTCGGCCGGCCGCATCGCGCAGCGCGAAGTAGCGCTGGTTCTGCTGCATCGTCAGGATCAGGCACTCCGGCGGCACGGCGAGGAACTCGGCCTCGAATTCGCTCGCGTAAACGACCGGCCATTCGACCAGCGCCGTGACCTCATCGAGCAGCGCCTCCGGCATCACCGGCTGCGCGTCGTGCCGGCGCGCGGCGGCAACGACCAGCTCGGCGATACGCGCGCGCCGCGCCTCGAAGGAGGCGATCACCTTGCCCTGCTGCTCCAGCTGCGCGGCGTAGGCGTCGGCATCGCGGATCGCGATCGGGCCGGCGCTGTGGAAGCGGTGGCCGAAGGTCTCGCGACCGGCGGCCAGCCCCAGCGCGCGCACTGGCACCACCGCATCGCCATGCAGCGCCACCAGCCGGTGCGCCGGACGGACGAACTGCACGGTGGTCGTGCCGTCGGCGAGCTGGTAGTTCATCACCTTGGGAATCGGCAGCCACTCGATCGCCTCGTCGAGCGCCTGCTGCAGCCCCTCGGCGAGCGCGATGCCGGGCTTCACCCCGGCGTAGACCAGCACCTCCTGCTTGCCGTCGTGCTCGCGCACCAGTTGCCGGTGATCCACGTTGGCGCCGAGCGCGCTGAGCTTCTTCAGCAGCGCCGGCGTGGCGTTGCCTTGCGCGTCCAGCCCGACCGACACCGGCACCAGCTTCTGCCGGAACGGCGCATCGGGCGAGCGCGCCGCCACCTGCGTGAGGTGCACCGCCAGCCGCCGCGGGGCGCCGAACGCGGTGGCGCGGCTGCCCTCGGCGAGGAAGCCGCGCGCCCGCAGCCCCTTTTCAATGCCGGCGGCGAACGCGTCCGACAGCGCCTTGAGCGCCTTCGGCGGCAGCTCCTCGGTGTTGAGTTCAACGAGCAGCGACGCGGCCATTTACGCCGCCTCCTTTTTCGCTGCCTCGGCGAGCATCGGGAAGCCCAGCCGCTCGCGCGAGTCGTAGTAGCTCTGCGCGATCGAACGCGACAGGGCGCGAATGCGGCCGATGTAGGCGGCGCGCTCGGTGACGCTGATCGCGCCGCGGGCGTCGAGCAGGTTGAAGGTGTGGCCGGCCTTCAGCACCATCTCGTAGGCGGGCAGCGCCAGCTGCGCCTGCATCAGCCGCTTCGCCTCGGCCTCAAAGAGGTTGAACTGCGCCAGCAGCACCTGCGGGTCGGAGGCCTCGAAGTTGTACCGGCTCTGCTCGACCTCGTTCTGGTGGAACACGTCGCCGTAGCGAAGCACCTTGTCCACGCCGCGGTCGCGCCATGTCGTATAGACGACGTCGAAGACGTTGTCGACGTTCTGCAGGTACATGCACAGGCGCTCCAGCCCGTAGGTGATCTCACCGGTGATCGGCTTGCACTCCAGCCCGCCCACCTGCTGGAAGTAGGTGAACTGCGTGATCTCCATGCCATTCATCCACACTTCCCAGCCCAGCCCCCAGGCGCCGAGTGTGGGGTTCTCCCAGTTGTCCTCGACGAAGCGGATGTCGTTCTTCAACGTGTCGATGCCGAGCGCGCGCAGCGAGCCGAGGTAGACGTCGAGGATGTCCGACGGTGAGGGCTTGAGCACGACCTGGTACTGGTGGTGCTGGTGCAGCCGGTTGGGGTTCTCGCCGTAGCGCGCGTCCTTCGGCCGCCGCGACGGCTGCACGTAGGCGGCACGCCACGGTTCCGGCCCGATCGCGCGCAAAAAGGTGGCGGTGTGCGAGGTGCCGGCACCGACCTCCAAGTCGATCGGCTGTAGCAGCGCACAGCCCTGCGCGTTCCAGTAGGACTGCAGGCGGAGGATGGATTCCTGGAAGGTGATCATCAGCGGACTATCGAAGGGGGCAGTCCAGAGGTTCGCGAACAAGGTCGCGATGTTACTGGCCACGCCCGGCGCGGCGGCCCAGGAGCCCTGAGGCGATGAGGCCCAGGCCGATCGCAACGAGGGCGGGCGCATCGCCCCAGCGCAGATACGGGGTGTCGCCGCCGTGGCCGCGCACTTCGCCGGTGAGCACACCGCGGGAGAGAAAAGGCAGCTGCGCCACGACCTGCCCGCGCGCGTCGACGATCGCGGTGGCGCCGGTGTTGGTCGCGCGCAGTACCGGCCGGCCCGTCTCCAGCGCGCGCAGGCGGGAGATCTGCAGGTGCTGCGGCAGCGCCAGCGAGTTGTCGAACCAGCCGAGGTTGGACAGATTCAGCAGCAGCGTCGGCGCCTGCGCCGGGTCGCGGAAGGCGGCACGGATCTCGGCGCCGAACAGATCCTCGTAGCAGATGTTCACCGCGATGCGCTGGCCGGCCAGTTGCATCGGCCGCTGGTAGGCCTCACCGCGCTGCTGGTCGCCGATCGGCATGTGCATCAGGTCGACGAACCAGCGGAAGCCCCACGGAATGAACTCGCCGAAGGGCACCAGGTGCCGCTTGCTGTAGCGCTGCGGGGCGCCGCCGTCCGGCGACAGTCCCACCGCCGAGTTGTAGAAGTGGCCGCGTGGCTCCTCGATGAAGATGCCGAAGATGAGCGCCGTGCCGGCCCGTGGCACCGCCGCCAGCGCCTCCACCACCTCCGGCGGCAGATGGGCGAGCGGCAGCGGGAACACCGATTCCGGCAGCACGACGAGACCGGCGGGCAGCGCCTGCGGCAGCAGCGGCAGGTAGGCGTCTTGGCTCAGCCGCATGCCGCCATCGGCGAACTTGAGGTTCTGTGGCACGTTGCCCTGTAAC
>CALGWX010000260.1 GCA_937936215.1 uncultured Burkholderiaceae bacterium
CGCACCTTGATGGCGGCATACATGCGGCTCAAGTCCTGCCGCTCGACCCAGGCCCACACCAGCCGCGCCCGGTGCCCGGCCGGCTGTCAGTGGTCTTCCAATAATCCCCAGTTGTGGTCGTCGAATTTTCCCCACCCATCAGCGCCAGGAGGCAAACGATGGAAGTGGAAGTTCGACCGGCCGTCGAGCCGGATGAAGGTTGCGCTGCACAGGGCCCGAGGGCCCTGTGCAGCGCGGCCGCTACGGTGCCCGTGTTGCAGCAGGACACGGAGGCGCCGGTGCTTGGGTTTCAGCAGTGGGAGGCGGTTCACGAACGGCGGTCCCGAGGTCAGAGCATCTCGGCCATCGCCCGCGAACTCGAGCTGGACCGCAAGACGGTCCGCGGTTGTCTGCGGCAAGCGGCGTGGCAGCCGTACCAGCGTGCCGAGGCGGCCAGCCTGCTGGACGCGCACCGCCAGTGGTTGACCGAGCGCGCGCCCGAGGTCAACTACTCGGCGCGCATCCTGTGGCAGGAACTGCGCGTGCAGCGTGGCTTTGCCGGCAGCTACGTGATCGTGCGTCGCGCGGTGGCGCCGCTGCGCCTGGCCGCCTCGGTGGCTGCGCTGACGCAGTGTCGCTTCGAGACCGCCCCCGGCGAGCAGGCGCAGTGCGACTGGGGCCAGATCACGGTGCCGCTGGGCGGCGTGCGCACCGAGATCCACGTCTTCGTGATGACCCTGGGCTACAGCCGGCGCGGCTTCGCGCTGGGGTTCCTGCACGAGCGCATGCCCGACCTGCTGGCAGCCCATGAGGCCGCGTTCGCCCACTTCGGCGGCCGCTGCGAGTTTCTGCTGTACGACCGCATGCGCACCGTGGTGCTCGGCACCAGCGGGGGCAAGCCGCGGCTGAACCCGACGTTTGCCGCCTTCGCGACGCACTGGGGCTTCACCCCACGGCTGTGCCAGCCGTACCGCGCCCAGACCAAGGGCAAGGTCGAGTCCGGCGTGAAGTACGTCAAGCGCAACTTCGTGCCCGGTCGCGTGTTCCGTGACCTGGAGGACTTCAACGCGCAGCTGGCTGCCTGGCAGGCCGAGGTGGCCGATCTGCGCCAGCACGGCACCACGCACCAGCGGCCGATCGACCGCTTCGCCCAGGAGGCCCGCGCGCTGGTTCCGACCGCCGGCCACCCCAGCTTCCTGCAGGCGATGGTGCGCGATCGGGTGGTCGCCGACGACTGGCTGGTGTCGATCGACGGCAACCGCTACTCGGTGCCGTTTGCACTGATCGGCAAGACGGTGCAGGTGGTGCGCGAGGGCGGCTCGTGGGTCATCCGGCATCGTGGCGCCGTGGTGGCTGAGCACGCGGTGCTGGCCGGCCGCGGCCAGTTGAGCGTGCGCCCCGAACACGGTCCCGGCGCGGCGGCGCGCAACGCCCGGCAGCGTTACTCGGCGCCCCGCACATCGGCAGCCGCCGAGCCGCTGCACGAGGTCGAGGTGCGCGACCTGGCCCTCTACGAGCGCCTGTTCGACGCCGAGCGCGTCGAGGTGGCGGTATGAGCAAGAGCACCGGCAAAGCGGTGTCGGCCGCCACCGCCGCGGCGGCTGCGATGACGACGCCGGCGCAGTTGGAGCGCCTGGGCGAGCATCTGCGCAAGCTGCGGCTGCTCAAAAGCGGCGATCGGCTGGAGGCGCTGCTGCAGCACGCGGCGGCCCACGACCTGCCTTATGCCGAATTCCTCGAGCAGGTGCTCGGCGAGGAGGTGGCCGCCAAGACCGCCAAGAACGTCGCCATGCGCACGGCGATGGCGCGCTTCCCGTTCGTCAAGCCGCTTCAGACCTTCGACTTCGACTACCAGCCGTCGATCGATAAAAAGCAGGTGCAGCAGCTGGCCAGCTGCCACTTCATCGAGCACGGCGACAACGTCATCGTGCTGGGGCCGCCGGGCGTGGGCAAGACGCACCTGGCCGTGTCCCTGGGGCTGAAGGCCATCGAGGCGGGCTACCGGGTGCTGTTCACGACGGCGGCCAATCTCATCGAGAAACTGACCAAGGCGCACGCCGAGGGGCGGCTGGAGGAGAAGCTGAAGCTGTACACCGCGCCGCGGCTGCTGATCGTCGACGAGATCGGCTACCTGCCGATCGATCGCGTGGGCGCGAACCTGTTCTTCCAGCTCGTCAGCCGGCGCTACGAGCGCGGGCCGATGATCCTGACCAGCAACCAGAGCTTCGGCGCCTGGGGCGATGTCTTCGGCGACCGCGTCATCGCCACCGCAATCCTCGACCGGCTGCTGCACCACGCCGTGACCCTGAACATCCGCGGCAACTCCTACCGGCTGAAAGAAAAACTGAAGGCCGGGCTGCTCCGCTCACACGACAACAACCCTTCTCAACCAGGTGGGGAAATTTGAACGACCACGACTGGGGAAAATTCGGCGACCCTTGACATCTTTGCGTAAAGCCGCGACAGGCGATCGGGGCGGGGTGCCCGGCGCCGCCGCTACTGCGCCTGCACGCTGCCGCTGAGGGTCGCCTGCAGTTAGGCGCGGCCGTCTTCCGACCGCAGGAAGTGCCGGTGGGCGCTCACCGCGAAGCGCGCGGGGTTCACGTCGTCGATGTAGGCGTTGAACTGGTCGTCGGCGCGGACGCCCTCGGCCGGAAAGCGCGCCAGCACGCGCTCGCGCATCTCCGGCGCCATCGTCGCCAACATGGCCACATAGGCCGCGTACGTCCACGCCCGCACCGAAGGCTGGCCGGCCCTGAAGTTGCACCGCGAGACCGCGCGCGTCACCTGATGGCGCGGTCCTGCTGCGGTAAAGCGCCGACGGCGTCGGCTCGCCGAACCCGTTGCCGCTGCCGCCGGCGTCTGTGTCGCTGAGGAGGAAACGTGCCGGCGCGACAGCGGCAACTGCGGCGCGGCGCCGGGGCGCGTTACCTCCCGGCGGTCGGCTTGCGCTTCGCGGCGAAGGTGCGGCGGAACTTCTCCACCTTCGGCGCCACCACCATCATGCAGTAGCCCTGCGCCGGGTTGTGGCGGAAGTATTCCTGGTGGTAGCTCTCGGCGCGCCAGTAGTCGCCGGCGGGCAGCAGTTGGGTGACGATCTCGTCGTCGTGGTGCGCCTGCACTTCGCGGATCACCTCGTTGGCCACCGCCTCCTGCTGCCGCGAGTGATAGAAGATCACCGAGCGGTACTGCTCGCCGACGTCGGCGCCCTGGCGGTTGAGCGTCGTCGGGTCGTGGACGGCGAAGAAGATCTCCAGGATCTCGCGGTAGGAGATCACCTTCGGGTCGAACTCGATTCGCACCACCTCGGCGTGGCCGGTGCCACCCTCGCACACCTGCCGATAGGTGGGGTTGGGCACGTGGCCGCCGGCGTAGCCGGACTCGACGTCGGCCACGCCCTGCACTTCCTCGAAGACGGCCTCCAGGCACCAAAAGCAGCCGCCGCCCAGGGTGGCGAATTCGTGTCCCGGCGCGGGCTCGCGGCCCAGGGGGTGGTTGATCGACATCGGCGCGCTCCTTCCGGCGGCAGGCAGCCGCCGGCCGCGCAAGCTTAGCGGCCGCCGACCCAGGGCCGGTTCGGCAGCTCGTCGCGGTTGCGCGCGCCTTCCGTGGCCGGGAAGTGCTGCGCCAGCAGGCGGTTGACGGCGTCGATGCCGGCGAGCAGTCCGCCCTCGAAGTGGCCCTCGCGCAGCCGCTGCGCCATCGCAGCGATGATGGGCGGCCACGCCTCCGGCGCGACGACTCGGGCGACGCCGCGGTCGGCCACGATCTCGATGCCATGGTCGGCCAGCTCGACGTAGATCAACACGCCGTTGCGCTCGTCCGTGTCCCACACGCGCAGCTTGGCGAACAGCATCTCGGCGCGCTCGCGCACCGGCGCGTCGCGCTTCAGGTAGCTCCACGGCAGCGACGCCTCGACGGCCAGCCGCACCTCGCCGCGGTGCGTGGCCTCGCCCTCGGCGATGGCCTGCTCGATGCGGGCGAGCGCCGGCGGCGGCAGCGCGCGGTCGACGGCGCGCGGCGTGCGCAGCACGTGCTTCAGCCAGCGGGCGAGCTTCATCACCAGCTCCCGCCGGCGCCGCCGCCGCCGAAGTTGCCGCCGCCGCCGGAGGACCAGCCTCCCCCGCCCGACCAGCCGCCGCCGCGGCTGCCGCCGCCGAAGCCGCCGGGAATGAAGACGCCGCCGCGCCGGCCGCCGATGACCCGGCCGCCGCCGCCACCGCGCGCGGCCAGCGCGAAGATCAGCGCCATCAGGGCGGCAAGCACGCCGAGGCCGACCGAGGACAGCAGCCAGCCGGCCACCACGCCGGTACCGGTGGCGCCGATCAGCGTGCCCTTGGCGCCGAGCAGGCCGCGCAGCATGAGGGCCACGCCCGCGCCGACCACTACCAGCGGCGCCAGCATCTCGATCGCTGGTGCACTCGCGTCGCTGCCCGGCGGCGCAGCCGGCACCGGCAGGCCCTCGCCTTCGATCAGCCTGAAGAGCGCCGTGAGGCCGGCGTCAAGCCCGCCGGCAAAATCGCCCTGCCGGAAGCGCGGCGTGATCTGCTCGCGGATCACCCGCGCCGCGGCGAGATCCGGCACCGCGCCTTCGAGCGCCTTGGCCACCGCGATCCACACCCGCCGGTCGTCCTTGGCCACCACGATCAGCAGGCCGTCGCCGACGTCGTGGCGGCCGATCTTCCAGGCGTCGCCGAGCCGCTGCGCGAAGTCGGAGATCGGCTCCGGCTGCGTGCTGCTCACGATCACGATGGCGATCTGAGTGCCGCGCCGCGCCTCGAAGTCGGCGAGCTTCGCCTCCAGCGCCTGCCGCTGCGCCGCGCTCAGGGTGCCGGTGGTGTCGGTCACGCGGGCCAGCGCCGGAATGGCCAGGGTGCCGTCGGGCAGGCGCGGCTCGGCGGCGGCAACGCCGAAAGAAAACAGCGCCAGGCCAACCAGCAGCCGCGCGGCCGCGGCGCGGCGCAGCGCGCCGGCGATGGGCGCGGCGTGAATCGCGGCGGACAGAAGCCCGCCGCGCCGCCCGAGTGAGGCTGCGGCGCCCATCAGGCCGGCCCGTGGCCGCGGACTACTTCTTGCCGACGCCGAAGTCGACCTTCGGCGCGGTCTGGATGGCGGCTTCGTTCTCGACCGTGAATTGCGCCTTCTCTTTGTAGCCAAAGACCATCGCGGTGAGGTTGACCGGGAACTGCCGCACCAGCACGTTGTAGTCCTGCGTGGCCTTGATGAAGCGGTTGCGCGCCACGGTGATGCGGTTCTCGGTGCCTTCGAGCTGCGTGCGCAGGTCCTGGAAGCCCTGGTTGGCCTTCAGGTTGGGATAGTTCTCGACCACCGCCAGCAGGCGCGACAGCGCCGACGACAGCTCCCCCTGCGCCTGCTGGAAGCGGGCCAGCGCGGCGGGGTCGTTGAGCAGTTCCGGCGTGGCCTGGATCGAGGTCGCCTTGGCGCGCGCCTCGATCACCTGCGTCAGCGTGCCGCGCTCGAAATCGGCCTCGCCTTTGACAGTTTCAACGATGTTGGGGATCAGATCGGCGCGCCGCTGGTACTGGCTGATCACCTCGGCCCAAGCCGCCTTCACCGCCTCGTCTTTCGCCTGGATCTCGTTGTAGCCGCAGCCGGCCAGCACGCTGGCCAGCAGCACCGCGACAAGGGTTCGCCACAGGGTCATCGTCGTTCCTCCCAGAAAACCGATCGTGAAAATGGGGCGGCGGCCGCGCACCGCAAGGGCGCCTTCAGCGGCCACCGTCGCAGCGCGCCCGCAGCGCCTCGGCGTATTGCTGCCAGGCCGCCTGCGCCGTCGCCGCGCGGCCGGAAAGCTCGAGCTGGATGAGCAGCGCGCGCAGCCGCCGCGAGCGCGCGCCCTCGGCCGGCAGCTCGGCCCGCGTGACGGCGGCCACGAGCTGGTTGACTTCATTGACCTGCTCCAGCTCCGGCGGCAGGCAGCCGGCGTTCTTCAGCAGACGGTAGGCCACACGCAGCTCCGGCGGCACCAGCGGGTCGTCGTCGAGCGCCAGCGGCCTGCCGGCGCCGGGCAGGTGGTCGAATTCGCCGCGGGAGATCGCCGCCTCGATGCGGCGCTCCACCAGCGCGTCCAGTCCGAAGGCTTGCGTCAGCGACATGGCCGCGATGCTACCGCCCGCCGCCCCCTACAATGCCGGCCGTGCCCAACCGCTCCGACCCCACGCTCGAACTGCGCAAGGCGCTCGGCCAATTCGCCACCGGCGTGACGGTGGTGACCACGCTCGCCGCCGACGGCACGCCGGAAGGCATCACGGTCAATTCGTTCACGTCGGTGTCGCTCGAGCCGCCGCTGGTGCTGTGGTGCCTGGCGCTGAAGGCGGCGATTTTCGACACCTTTCGCGTCGCCAGCCAGCACCTGATCAACGTGCTGGCGGCCGACCAGGTGGAGATCTCCAACCGCTTTGCCTCGCGCGGCGCCAACCGCTTCGCCGGCCTCAAATGGACGCCCACCGACACCGGCCTGCCGCGGCTGGACGGCTGCCTGGCCTGGTTCGAGTGCGGTATCCGCAGCCGCTACGAGGAAGGCGATCACCTGATCCTGGTCGGGCGGGTGGAGTCGTTCGAGGTCGCGCCCGGCAAGCCGCCGCTGATCTTCCACGACAGCCGCTACCTGAACGCGGTGCCCACGGCGGCGCCGCGGCGCCGCCGCGCGGCGGGCTGACCGCGCCGGAGCAGTCGCCCGGGGCTGCGCCCCCGGGCCGCCCCCGACCTTCCGCCACAGCCGCCGTCTGACTTTCCTGCCCGCAGCGGCACGCCCGAGCGCAGCCACGCCTCATCCCCTGCCCGTACGGCTGGCGAGCTGAATGCCGCCGAGGATCAGGGCGAGCGCGGTCAGGTGATACGGCCGCGGGGTGTCCGCCAGCAGCCACGCCGACAGCACGGCCGCGAACACGGGCGTCAGGTTGGCGAAGTACACCGGGATCACCGCGCCGACGCGGCGGATGCCGACGTCCCAGCACCAGTACGCGAGCAGTGACGGAAACACCGCCATGTACAGCATCGCCGCCACGGCGCCGGCGCTCCACTGGATGCGCGCCGGCGACAG
This sequence comes from uncultured Burkholderiaceae bacterium, assembly GCA_937936215.1. Taxonomy (GTDB): domain Bacteria; phylum Pseudomonadota; class Gammaproteobacteria; order Burkholderiales; family Burkholderiaceae_F; genus JADJWR01. Next base: position 7,043 of record CALGWX010000260.1, read on the forward strand.
CGCCGCCTCGAGCGCCGCGAACGGCGCGATGGCGACGAGCCCCACCGCGATCTGCGCCAGCAGCAGCGGCGCGAAAGGCAGGTCGGGCCGGTGCCGGCGCAGCAGCCACGTGTACAGCGTCCAGGTGAGGTTGGCCACCAGCATGATGAGATCGCCCGGCACGAGGCGAAGCTGCGCCAGGTTGGCCAGCTCGCCGCGCGCCATCACCAGCGCCACGCCGGCGATCGAGAGCGCCGCGCCCACCCACTGCGCCGGCCGCGTGCGCTCGCCGAAGGCCAGCGCGCCCAGCGCCAGGATGAACACCGGCGAGCTGGAGGCGATCAGGCTGGTAGCCACCGGTGTGGAGGTCTGCAGCGCGAGGTACTGCAGGGTGTTGTAGGCGCCGACGCCGAGCGGGCCGATGGCGAGCAGGATGCGCCAGTGGCGCGCGAGCGCGGCGCGGTGCTCGGCCAGCGCCCGCCACGCGAACGGCAGCAGCAGCGCCAGCGCCAGCACCCAGCGGGCCAGCGACAGCGCCACCGGCGGCACTTCGCCGACCAGCAGCCGCGCCGCCACCGCGTTGCCGGCCCAGAACAGCGGCGGCGCCGTCAGCAGCGCCGCGGTGGCGGCATCGAGCCTCAAACGGCGCTCCGCGCCCGCCACGCGCGCAGGGCGTGCTCCAGCGTGTGCGCGGCCAGCCCCGCCGCCAGCCCCCAGAAGGCGGCGCCGATGCCGGCGAAGCTCACGCCGGCGGCGCTGACGGCAAAGGCCAGCAGCGCCGGGTAGCGCTCGGCCTCGTCCTTCATCGCCGTGCCCAGCGCGCCGACCAGCGGCCCGAGCAGCGCCAGGCCCACCGCGACGGCGATCAGCGCCGGCGGCAGCGCCCCCAGCAGCGCCACGCCCGAGGCGCCGGCCAGCGCCAGCAGCAGCCAGAAGAACGCGTAGGCGAGGCCGGCGGGCCAGCGCCGCGCCGGGTCGCGATCGACGTCCGGCCCGGTGCACAGCGCGGCGGTGATCGCGGCCAAATTGGTGCTGTGCGCGCCAAAGAACGCCGAGGCGAGCGAACCGGCGCCGGTGACGGCGAGCGCGTCGCGCACCGGCGGCGAGTACCCGGCCGCGCGCAGCACGGCGAAGCCGGGCAGGTTCTGCGAGGCCATCGTCACCAAGTACAGTGGCACGCCCAGCCCGATCAGCACCGCCGGCTCGAAGCGCGGCGCGACGAACTGCAGCCCCGGCGCGGTGAAGGCGTGCGCGAGCCCGGCGATCTGCCCGAACGCGGCCGCCGCGGCGATGCCCACGCCGAGCACGATCACCACCGCGAACAGCGCGGAAAACGGCCGCACCACGACGTAGGTGCCGATCATCGCCAGCGCCAGCGCCGGCGCCTGCGGGATCGCCTTGAAGGCGCCGAGCACGAACGGCAGCAGCACGCCGGCGAGCATCGCCGCGGCGATCGACATCGGGATGCGCTCGATCAGGCGGCCGAGCGGCCGGAAGGCGGCGGTGGCCACCAGCAGCAGCGCGGCGACGATGAACGCGCCCACCGCCGACTCGAAGGCCACACCGGCGGAGGCGCCGATCAGCGCCGCGCCGGGCGTAGACCACGCGGTGAGGATCGGCATGCGGTGGCGCCAGCTCAGCCATGCCGCCTCCAGCGCCTTGACGAGGCTGATGGCGGTGATCCACGAGATCGTCTGCTCGGGGCTGGCGCCCACCGCCTGCGCCGCGGCGACGATCAGCGCCAGCGTGCCGGCGAAGCCGACCAGCGAGGCGATCAGCGCCGAGGAGACGTGCGCGAGATGCAGGGTCACGGGGGCAGGAGCGCGGCAAGGCGGGCGCAGCGAAGCGCGGCAGTATCACAGCTTTTGCCGTCGCGGCCACGGCAGCGGTTGATGCGGCGCCAGCGGCGATCAGCGCGGCGGTGGCGAGCGTCGCGAGGCAGGCGCAACCCGCAGTCTGAGGCCGTGCCTCGGCGCGGCGCACGACGCACGAAGGCCCCCGCATTCGGTGCCGCGCAACGCGGCCCCTGCGGGCGTGGGCGCCGCCGCCGCGACCGTCGTCATCGACGGCGCGAGGCCCCACGGCGGCGATGGCGCAAGCTGCCGATGGCGCGGCGGTTTGCCGCTGGGCGGGGCCGCGGGCGATACTGCCCGCGCGATGAAGCGGCTGTGGGACATCTCGCCGGGCGTGGCGCCGGGGCACCCCGTCTTTCCGGGCGATGCGGCCTTCCGCCAGCGCTGGACGTGGACGATCGGGAAGGACTCCCCGGTCAACGTCTCCGAGATCGCGATGTCGCCGCACACCGGCGCGCATGCTGACGCGCCGTTGCACTACGACCCCCGTGGCGCCTCGATCGGCGAGGTCGCGCTCGAGCCGTATCTCGGCCCCTGCCGCGTCGTCCACGCCATCGGCTGCGGCGCGCTGGTGCGGCCCGAGCACCTGGCGCAAAGCCTCGACGGTGCGCCGCCGAGGCTGCTGCTGCGGACCTACGCGCGGTCGCCCGCATCCTGGGACCCCGCGTTCACCGCCGTCGCGCCGGAGACGATCGACCTGCTGCACGCGCGCGGCGTGATGCTGGTCGGCATCGACACCCCGTCGCTCGACCCGGAGCGAAGCAAGACCCTCGACAGCCACCAGCGCGTGCGCGCGCACGGCATGGCCGTGCTCGAAGGGCTGCGGCTCGACGAGGTGCCGCCGGGCGACTACGAACTGATCGCGCTGCCGCTCAAATGGCTGGGGCTGGACGCCAGCCCGGTGCGCGCGGTGCTGCGGGTGCTGTGATGGCCGCCAGCCGCGACGATTGCATGGCGCTGGACGCGCACGACCCGCTGGCGGCGCATCGCGCCGCCTTCGCGCTGCCCGATGGGGTCGTCTACCTCGACGGCAACTCGCTCGGGGCGCTGCCGGCGGCCACGCCGGCGCGCGTGGCGGCGGTGATCGAGGACGAGTGGGGCCGTGGGCTGATCGGCTCGTGGAACGCGGCCGGCTGGCTCGAGGCGCCGCGCCGCGTCGGCGGCAAGATCGCGCGGCTGATCGGCGCGCGCGACGACGAGGTGATCTGCGCCGACTCGACCTCGGTGAACCTGTTCAAGGTACTGGCCGCCGCGCTGCGGCTGCAGCGAGCCGCCGCCCCCGGCCGCGACGTGATCCTGTCCGAGCGCGGCAACTTCCCGACCGACCTGTACATCGCGCAGGCGGTGGCCGCATCCTCCGGCGGGCAAGCGCGGCTGGTGACGGTCGGCGCCGACGACCTCGCGGCGCAGCTCACCGAGCGCACGGCGGTGCTGCTGCTCACGCACGTGAACTACCGCGACGGCCGCATGCACGACATGGCGGCGCTGACCCGCCGCGCGCACGAGGCCGGCGCGCTGGTGATCTGGGACCTGGCGCATTCGGCCGGCGCGGTGCCGGTGGACCTGAACGCCGCCGAGGCGGACTTCGCGGTGGGCTGCGGCTACAAGTACCTGAACGGCGGGCCCGGCGCGCCGGCGTTCGTCTACGTCGCGCGGCGGCACCTGCAAGCGATGGCGGAGGACCCCTTTGCGCAGCCGCTGGCGGGCTGGCTCGGCCACCGCGCGCCGTTCGCCTTCGCGCCCGAATACGAGCCGGCGCGCGGCATCGACCGCTTCGGCGCCGGGACGCCGTCGATCGTGGCGCTGGCGGCGCTCGAGGCCGGCGTCGACACGGTGCTCGCGGCCGGCATCGGAGCGCTGCGCGCCAAGAGCCTGCGGCTGACGCAAGTTTTCATCGACCTCGTCGAGGCGCAGTGCGTGCGGTTGGGGCTGCGCCTGCTCACGCCGCGAGAGCCGGAGCGGCGCGGCAGCCAGGTCTCCTTCGCGCACGCGCAAGCCTGGCCGGTGATGCAGGCGCTGATCGCCCGCGGCGTGGTGGGCGACTTTCGCGCCGGCGAGGACGGCGCACCCGGCATACTGCGCTTCGGCTTCGCGCCGCTTTACGTGCGCTACGCGGACGCGTGGGACGCGGCGCAGGCGCTGCGCGAGGTGCTCGCAAGCCGGGCCTGGGACGATCCCCGCTACTTCGAGCCGCGCGCCGTCACGTAAGGCATCACGCGCCGCCTTCCAGTGGTGCAGGCCGGAGCGGCTCACGCCCCCGCCGCGGCGTCTCGCACCCCGCGGCGGCGGATGCCCTACGCGATGCGGTTGAACCAGAGCATCGACAGCCCCGCCGCCAGCAGCGACAGCACCGCGCCGGCGGCGGCGAACAGGGCGCTGATCTCGGTCTGTTTCTTCTCGAACACCAGGCGCGAACTGAGCGTCTCGTAGACCTTCTTCAGGTCGAGCGCGCTGCCGGCGCGGAAGTACTCGCCCAGCGTCATGCTGGCCACCTGCTTGAGCGTCTCCTCGTCGAGCCGGGCGCGGAACGACCAGCCCTCGAACTGGATCACCTCGCCCTCGGGGGTGCCGACGCCGACGGTGTAGACGCGCACGCCGCGGTCGGCCGCCATCCGCGCCGCCTTCAGCGGATCGGGGCCGGTCGTGCGCTGCCCGTCGGTGAGCAGGATGATCGCCGCCGAGTTGTACGAACCGGGCGGCACCGGCTTGAAGTCCTGCGGCTCGGCCTTGCGCGCGTCGTCGAGCGAGCGGCCGCGCGACTTGTGGTCCTCGCCGTAGATCACGCCGCTCACATCGATGCGCTGCTCCGGGAACAGGGTGTCGAGGGAGACGAGGATCGCGCTGCCGGTGGCGGTGCCGCGCTGCAGGTGGAAGCGGTCGATCGCCGCCAGCACGTCCTCGCGGCTGAGCGTCGGCGGCTGCACCAGCGAGGCGGTGCCGGCGAAGGCGACCACGCCGACGCGCGTCTTCGGCGGCAGCTGCTCGACGAAGGCGCGCGCCGCCGCCTGCGAGGCTTCGAGCCGGTTCGGCTCGATGTCCTTGGCGCGCATGCTGCCCGACACGTCCATCGCCAGGATGATCGTCTCCTGCTGCGTGGGCAGCGTCACCGTGGCGTGCGGCCGCGAGGCGGCGACGATCATCGTCGCCAGCGCCATCAGGAACAGCAGTGGCGGCACGTGCCGCCGCCAGCGCGCGGTGCCCGCCATCGCCTCCTTGACCAGCCCCAGGCTGGCGAAGCGCAGCGCGAACTTCTTGCGCCGCGCCAGCAGCCAGAAATACGCC
>CALGWX010000261.1 GCA_937936215.1 uncultured Burkholderiaceae bacterium
CGCCGCGGCGCGCGCCGCAGCGCTGCGCCAAAAGAACCCGCGCACCGTGCCCCGCAATCATCGCGTCGAAGAAGCGCTCGCCGCCGGCGACGACGGCACTCTGGAGCCGTTCGAACGGCTGCTGGCGGCGTTGCGCCATCCGTTCGACGACGATCCGGCGTTCGAGCCCTTCGTGCATGCGGCGCCGGCGGAATTCACGCGGCGCTACGTCACGTTTTGTGGCACGTGAAGCGGGCAGCTTGACGCGCCCTTGGCGCGGACGATAGATTGATGACGCTGGTGCCCGCGCCGCCGTTCGTGCGGCGCGGTTAAACGGGAATCGGGAGGTCGCGCGTCACGTCGCGTCCAACCCGAGCTGCCCCCCGCAACGGTAAGCGGACGAGGCTTACACCTCCGCTCGTGCGACGCAAGCCACTGGGGTTTCGGCCCTGGGAAGGCCGCACGGGTCGATCCGCCAGCCCGGATACCGGCCAGCAGGAGGCGCGCGCTGCGCGCCGTGATGGGCTTCTGCGCGGGGAGGCGCGGCGGCTCGCCAACCGCTCTGGAGTCCTTCGCATGTTTTCGCCCCTGCGTGCGGTCGCATTCGCGCCCGCCTGCGCTATCGCTTACTGCATCACTCCGCTCACCCATGCCCAGTCGGTCCTCGATCCGGTCGTCGTCACTGCCACTCGCAGCCCGCTGCGCACGTCGAACATCGTCGCCGAAACGACCGTACTGACGCGCACCGAACTGGACAAGTCCGAGGCGCGCTCGCTCGCGGAAGTCCTGGCCACGACCGCCGGCATCCAGTTCGCCGCCAACGGCGGGCTCGGCAAGAACTCATCGCTCTTCGTGCGCGGGCTGGAATCCCGCCACGTGCTGCTGCTGGTCGATGGCGTGCCGGTGGGATCGGCCACCACCGGCACGCCGTCGCTCGACAACCTGCCGCTGGAACTGATCGACCGCATCGAGATCGTGCGCGGGCCGCTGACGTCGCTGTATGGCAGCGGCGCGATGGGCGCGGTGATCCAGGTCTTCACGCGGCGTGGGGCGGCGGCCACCGCCGCTTCCGCCGCACTCGGCAGCAATGCCTACGGACGGGCCGCTGCCGGCTTCGGGATCGACGCACCGGTCGAACTGGCCGTCTCCGCCCAACATCTGCGCACCGACGGCTTCTCGGCCACCAACAGCAGGGTGCCGTTTGGCAACTTCAACCCGGACGACGATCCGTTCAGGCAGACAGCCGCCGTGGCGCGGCTGGGCGCGCGGCTCGGCGCCGGCTGGCGCGCCGACGCCCTGCTGCTGGACTCGCGCGGCACCACGCACTACGACGACGGTCCGGGCGCGGACACCCAGGCGAAGCTGCGCAATGCGGTGGCTGCAGCCACCGTCGTCGGCCGGCCGTTGGCCTGGTGGCAGACGACGCTGCGCGCCGGCCGCAGCACCGACGTCTACGACACGCGCGTTTCCGCGAGCCGCTTCGTGACGCTTGGCGCGATCGAGACCGAGCAGACGCAGTGGTCCTGGGAAAACGTGCTCGACTCGGCCTTCGGCCAGTGGCTGCTGCTCGCCGAACGCTCCGAGCAGGACGTCAGCCGCCCCGGCGCGCCGTTCGCCGTGAGCAACCGCAAGGTCGACGCGCTGGGACTCGGCTACACGCTGTCGCGCGGCGCGCACGATCTGCAGGCCAGCCTGCGGCGCGACCGCAATTCGCAGTTCGGCAGCCAGGTCACCGGCGCCGCAGCCTACGCCTACGCGCTGTCGCCGGCCTGGCGCATCGGTGCCGGCTACGGCGAGTCGTTCACGGCGCCGAGCTTCAACCAGCTCTATTTCCCTGGCTTCGGCAATCCGAACCTCAAGCCCGAAGAGGGCGAGCACTACGAAGTTTTCGGCGCCTGGCGCGGCGGCGGCGCGCAGGCGCGGCTGACCGCTTACGAACACCGGTACGTCGGCTTCATCTCGGCCGGGCCGGCACCGGTGAACCTGCCGAAGGTGCGTATCCGCGGCGCCTCGCTCGACGGTGCTGCGCGCTTCGGGCCGTGGAGCGTTTCTGGCGGTGCCGATTACGTCGACCCGCGTAACCGCACCGTTGGTCGCAACTTCGACCGCCGGCTGCCGCGGCGGGCGCAAGCCGCCGCGCGCGCCGAGCTCGGCTACGACTTCGGTGTCTGGCAGGCCGGCGCCGCGCTGCGCGCGCAGGGTTCGCGCTACGACGATGCCGCCAACACGCGGCGCCTGGGCGGCTACGCGGTGATCGATTTGCGTGCCGACTGGCAGGTGACGCGCGATTGGACGCTCGGCGCGCGGCTGAACAACGCGTTCGACCGGGCCTACGAGACGGCCTACGGCTACAACCAGCCGGGGCGCGAGGTCTATCTGTCGCTGCGCTGGCAGCCGAAGTCCTGAGGCGCGGATGCGCGAGCTGATCGTCGGCGGCGTGCGCAGCGGCAAATCGGCCGCGGCGCTTGCACGCGCCGCGGACTGGCTCGCCCAGCCCGACCGCGAAGCCGTGCTGATCGCCACCGCGGTGCCGGCCGACGACGCGATGCGCGCGCGCATCGCGCGCCATGTCCACGAGCGCCAACGCCGGCTGCCGCGGCTGGCGACGGTGGAAGAGCCGCGGGCGCTGGCGGAGGCGATCGCTGCGCACGGCGCGCCGCAGCGGCTGCTGCTCATCGAGTGCCTGACGCTGTGGGCGACCAACTGGCTGGCACCGCTCGATGGCCGGCCCGTGTCCGACAGCGGCTGGGAGCAGCGCGTCGCACAGTTGTGCGCGGCCCTGGCCGCCGCCGGCGGGCCGGTGGTGCTGGTGGCGAACGAAATCGGCCTCGGCGTGATCGGCGCCGATCCCATCACGCGCCGCTTCGTCGATGCGGCCGGCGAGCTGAACCGGCGCATCGCTGCCGTCTGCGATCGAGTGACGCTGCTGGTGGCCGGCTGCGAGTTGACGCTGAAGGACCTGCCGCGATGAGGCGCGTGCTGCTGGCCTTGCTCGCGCTGCTGCCGCTGGCGGCATTCGCGCGCATCACCATCAGCGACGACCGCGGCACGCGCACTACATTCGCCGCGCCGCCGGCGCGCATCGTCTCGCTACTGCCGTCGCTCACGGAGACCGTCTGTGCGCTCGATGCCTGCGAGCGGCTGGTCGGCGTCGACCGCTTCTCGAACTGGCCGGCGCGCGTGAACAGCCTGCCGCGGCTGGGCGGGCTCGACGACCTGCAGCTCGAGGCGCTGCTGCGGCTACAGCCCGACGTGGTGCTCGCCTCGGCGTCGCACCGGATGCTGGATCGCCTGCAGGCCCTGAACGTGCCGGTGCTGGCGTTGAAGAGCGAGAGCCATGCCGACGTGCAGCGCACCTTCGAGCGCATCGCCGAGCTGCTCGGCGAGCCGCAGCGCGGCCCACAGGCGTGGGCACGCGTGCAGGCCAGGCTCGCGCAAGCGGCGGCGCGGGTGCCGCCGCGCTGGCGCGGCGCACGCGTCTACGTGGACATCGGCGGCGGCTGGGCCGCCGGCGCGGGCTCCTTCATCGGCGAGACGCTGGTCGCGCTCGGGCTGGCGAACGCGGTGGACGCAGCACTCGGGCCGTTTCCGAAACTGAACCCGGAGCATGTGCTGCGGGCAACACCGGATCTGTTCATCGCCAGCGCGCGCGAGGCAGCCAGCCTGCCCGCCCGCCCCGGCTGGCGCGAGATCCCGGCCCTCGCCGCCGGCCAGATCTGCGCCTTCGATCAGGCGCGCTGGGAGCTGCTGGTGCGGCCGGGTCCGCGGCTGGGCGAGGCGGCCGATGCCATCGCCGACTGCCTGGCGACGCTGCCGCGGCGGACGACCGATGCACGCTGACGCCATCGCCGGGGCGCCGGCGCGCGCCGATGCCGCCGCGCAGCGCCGCCGCCGCGTGGTGCTCGCGCTGCTTGCGGCCGCGCTGGCGATTTCTGCGCTGGGTCTGCTCGCCGGCAGTCAGGGGCTGTCCTGGCCGGCGTTGCTCGACGACTGGCAGGCCGGCCGGGCCTGGCTGATCGTGGGTGAGGTGCGCGCGCCACGCAGCGCCGCGGCCCTGCTGGTCGGCGCGTTGCTGGGGCTGGCGGGCGCGGTGGCGCAGGGCGTGTTCCGCAACCCGCTCGCCGACCCGTATCTGCTGGGATCGGCCGCGGGCGCCTCGCTCGGCGTGGTGCTGGTGCTGGCCGCCGCCGTGCTGGCCGGCCAGGCGATTCCGCTGGCCGCCGCCTCCTGGCTGGAACGCCTGGGCCTGGTGGCTGCCGCCTTCGCCGGCGCGCTGGGCGGGGTGGCGCTGACGCTGCTGCTCGCGCGCGGCGCGCAGCAGACGATCCGGCTGCTGCTGGCGGGCGTGGTGGTCGCGGTGCTGCTCGGCGCGGTCAACGACCTGGTGACGCTGGCGGCGCCGGATGCGCTGCGCGGCAAGCAGGCCTT
>CALGWX010000262.1 GCA_937936215.1 uncultured Burkholderiaceae bacterium
CCCGCGGCGCCTCGACCTTCATGGTGGAGATGACCGAGGCCGCGGCGATCCTGAACCGCGCCACCGACCGCAGCCTGGTGCTGATGGACGAGATCGGCCGCGGCACCTCGACTTTCGACGGCATGGCGCTGGCCGCCGCGATCGCGCGGGCGCTGGTCGAGGGCAACCGCTGCTTCACGCTGTTCGCCACCCACTACTTCGAGCTGACACAGCTTGCGGCCTCGGTGCCGGAGGTCGCCAACGTGCACGTGGCCGCGGCGCAGGCGCGCGGCAAGGTCGTTTTCCTGCACGAGGTGCGCGAGGGGCCTGCCAGCCAGAGCTATGGGCTGGCGGTGGCGCAACTGGCGGGCGTGCCGGCCGAGGTGGTGCGGCGCGCGCGCGCCCTGCTGGCGCAGCTGGAGGAGCGCGCGGCGGGGCAGCAGCCGCAGCTGGACCTCTTCGCCGGCGCGGGGCAGTCACCGACGGTCGAGGTGGCCATCGAGCCGCCAGCGGACGAGCTGCGCGAGCGGCTGGCCGTGCTCGACGTCGACGCGCTGTCGCCGCGCGAGGCGTTGGCGCTGCTGTACGAGTTGAAAGCGCTGGCTGCTCGGTGATCGCCGTCGGTGGCCGCAGCCGCCGAGGCCGACCGTGCCACGCCAGCCCCACCGGCAGCCGCCGACGCACGAGCGCCTGCCGCAGCAACGGTCAGTGCTTGCGGTCGTCGCGCGGCGCGTGCAGGTCCTGCGCCGCCACCACGCGCAGAAACTCCGGCGGCTGCGGCCGCGCGGCGGCGGCCACCTCCTCCTCGCTGGTACGCTCCACGCCGACCACGTGCAGGTCGAAGCGCAGCGTCCAGCCGGCAAGGGGGTGGTTGCCGTCGAGCACCGCCATGCCTTCGGCCACGTCGGTGACGGTGTAGATGCGGCCGTCTGGCTGGCCGGGCAGCCCCTCGTAGCGCATGCCGACCTCGACAGCCGCCCCGAGGCGGCTCGCCTCGACGAGGTGGATCAGCGCTGCGTCCGCCTCGCCAAAGGCGTCTTCCGGCTCAAGCAGCAGCGACGTTCGGAAGCCCGGCTCCTGGCCGGCGAGCGCTTCCTCGATGCGCGGGAAGATGTCACCGGCGCCATGCAGGTACACCAGCGGCGCGTCGCTTTTCTCCAGCAGTTGCCCCTGCGCGTCGTACATCGCCACCTCGAGGCTGACCAGGCAACCGGCTTCGATCTTCACGGCGGCACACGCGAACGGGGATATCCTCGCTGACGATTATGGCCCCGCCGGTCCTCACCCGCCTCGGTCGCCACTCGGTCGCCTGGTTCATGCGCGAGGTGTGGCAGCGGCGACCGCTGCTGGTGCGCCAGGCGCTGCCGGGCTTCCGCTCCCCGGTCACGCGCGAGCAGCTGTTCGCGCTGGCGGCGCGTGACGACGTCGAGTCGCGCCTGGTCACCGCGTTCGGCGGCCGCTGGCGGCTGGCGCATGGCCCGTTTGCGGCGGCCGACCTGCCGCCGCTGCCGCGCCGCCGCTGGACGCTGCTGGTGCAGGGCGTCGACCTGCACTTGCGCGCAGCGCACCAGCTGCTGGCGCGCTTCCGCTTCGTCTCCGACGCGCGGCTGGACGACCTGATGGCCAGTTACGCCAGCGATGGCGGCGGCGTCGGCCCGCACGTCGATTCCTACGACGTGTTCCTGATCCAGGCGCAGGGGCGCCGCCGCTGGCGAATCAGCCGGCAACGCGAGCTGGCGCTGGTGCCGGGGCTGCCACTGAAGATCCTCGCCGACTTCCGGCCCAGCGCCGAATGGATCCTCGAGCCCGGCGACATGCTTTACCTGCCGCCCGGCGTGGCCCACGAGGGCGTGGCCCTCGGCGAGTGCATCACGCTGTCGGTGGGCCTCCGCGCCCCGGCGTGGCAGGAACTCGTCGAGCCGTGGTTCGCGCACTTGGCAGAGAGGTCCCAACTTTCCGGCCGCTATGCCGACCCCGGCGCGCCGCCCACGCGCCACCCTGGCGAGTTGCCGGCCGAGATGATCGATCAGGCGTGGCAGCGGCTTGCGCGGCTGCGGCCGAGCCGCGCCGACGCCGTCGAGATGCTGCTGGCGCATCTGACCGAACCGAAACCGCAGGTCGTCTTCGACCGTCTGCGCCGGCCGCCGTCGTTGGCAGCGTTCGCGCGCGCCGCCGCCAGCGGTCGACTCGGCCTGCGCGCCGATGCGCGCACCCGCTGCCTCTACGCGGGGCGCCGCTTCGCGATCAACGGCGAACTGTGCCCAAGCCACGACTCGGCTGCCGTGCTGCGGCGGCTTGCCGACCAGCGTGAACTGGACGCAGACTCGCTGCGAGCCGCGCCGGCGCCGCTGTTGGCGCGGTTGCACGAGTGGGTCGTCGCCGGTTGGCTGCACGCGCGACGGCAAGCCGGAGGCAACGATGGATGAGACGACCTTCCCCGGGTCCGCGCCGGTCCAGCCGATCGGTTCACGCGCTGAACTCGCGGCGGCACTGCTGGCGCTGGCCGGCCGCGCCCGGCGGGAACTGCGGTTCGCCGCCGCCGATCTGTCGGTCCTCGCCCTCGACGCGCTGCCGCTGGTCGAGGCGCTACGGCGAATGCTGCTGGCGGGCCAGCGCAATACGGTGCGACTGCTCGCCGACGACATCGGCTGGCTCCACACCGGTGCTCCCCGCCTGCGCGCCCTGCAGCGCGCATTCCCGCACGCACTGCTGATCCGCTGTACCGACCCGCAGGATCCGGTCGGCCACGATGTCCTGGCCTTGGGCGACGACGCCGATGCCCTCCGGCTGCTGCCCGCCACCGGCGTTCGCGGCGAACTGCGCTGCGGCGACGCCCATTTCGTTCGGCCGCTGCGCGAAGAGTTCGACCGCCGTTGGGAACACGCAACGCACAATCAGCCGGTGAAACCTCTCGGCCTCTAGTCCCGGCGCTCTAGTCGAACTGGCCGCGCCAGCCTCATCGCTGCGGCGCAACATGTACACTTCGTACGCATTTTTGCGGAGACTGACGGCCTCTGCTTTCGGCCGATCCGCAGAGAAGCGTCAAGCCACCCGATAAGGAGCCGCTCCAGATGATCAACCGTTCGACGATCGCCGTTTCGCTGATGGTTCTCGCCCTTGCCGCCTGCGGCAAGAAGGAAACCCCGCCCGCCGCGCCAGCCGCTGCCCCCGCGCCGGCCACGGCCGCTCCGGCACCCGCCGCTCCGGCCACCACCGCCGAACCCGCCGCCCCTGGCGGCGCCCCCGCGACCGCAGCCGCGCCGGCGGCCTCGCCGGTCGAGAAGGCGCAGGCCGAAGTGAAGGAGGCGGCGAAGACGGCCGAGCAGGCCACGACGCAGGCCGCGGACGCCGCCGCGAAGGCCGCCGCCGACGCCAAGGCAGCTGCCGAGAAGGCTGTTGCCGCCGCCAAGGAAGCCGCAGCGCCGAAGAAGTAAGCACGCTCGCCCCGCCCTGGCGCGGGGCCGATCCACGAGGGGCCGGCTTGCCGGCCCCTTTTGCCTTTCAGCCGGCGAGCGCCGTCAGCAGCGCAGCCAGGGCAGGCCCTGGTCCTGGTCCGCCACGTGGATGTCTTCTTCCGCGCCGCCGATGACGGCAGCGAGGGCGGCCTGCGCCAGCTGCGGCCGGTTGTTGCGCCGGCTCAGATGCGCGGCTGCCAGCACGCCGAGCCGGCGCCGGTCGAGCATGCGCAGGAAGTCCGCCGCCTGGTCGTTGGAAAGGTGGCCGCGGTCGCCGAGGATGCGCGCCTTCAGAAACGGCGGGTACGCCGAGGCGCGCAGCAGTTCGACGTCGTGATTGCACTCCAGCAGCAGCGCGTCGACGCCGGCAAGCGCATGAAGCGCCTCCTCGCCGGGCGCACCGACGTCGGTAAGCACGCCCAGCCGCCGGTCGCCATCCCCGAAGACGTACTGCAGCGGCCCGGCAGCGTCGTGCGCCACTTCGAAGGGCAGCACGGCCATGGCGCCGATGGCGATGCACTCCCCGGCGACGACCTCGACGAAGGCGTCCTGAAGCGCCGCTGCCCGCGCCGTTGGCGCCGAACAGTAAACCGGCAGCGCCGCCTGCCGCAGCAGCGCATGCAGGCCGCCGGCGTGGTCGCTGTGCTCGTGCGTCAGCACCACGGCGTCGAGGTCGCTGACGGAAAGACCGGCGCGCGCCAGCCGCCGCCGCAGCTGCGACGGATTGAAGCCGTTGTCGAGCAGCACGCGCGTGGTGAGCGCGCCGTCGCCCGCCTCCACGACCAGCGCGTTGCCCTCGCTGCCGGAGCCGAGGCAGCAGAAGCGCAGCACCGCAGCCTTACCGCAGCTGCTCGTTGATCTGGGCGAGGATCTTGCCGGTGGTCGGCCCCGCTTCCGGCTTGCCCTCGCGGTCCTGCACGGTCACCACGGTGCGGGCGCCGTCGGCGGCCACGAGGACGCGGAACTGCTGCGCCTCGATCTTGACGTCGCGGCCAAAGAGCTTCGAGAAGAAGCCCTGCCGGTCGCGCTGCCGCTGCTCGAACTCGGGGTCGATGTAGCGAACGAAGTACACGCCCTGGTTGCGGTCGCGGTCCTCGACGGTGAAGCCGCCGCGATCGAGCGCCAGGCCGACGCGCCGCCAGGCGCGGTCGAACGGCTCCTCGATGACGACCCGCGCCGGACTCGCGCCCTCGGCCGGCAGCAGCCGCGACAGTTCCTTCTGCACGACGGTGGCCGGCGCCACCGCGCCCACCGGCGCGGCGCTGGCTTGCGCGGTAGCCGGCA
>CALGWX010000263.1 GCA_937936215.1 uncultured Burkholderiaceae bacterium
CGCTGCGGCCGCGGCGGCTGGACATCCGTCGGCCCGTGCCCCGGCTGCGCGAGGACGACCTCGTCTGGCTGCCGCTCGCCGACATCGAGCGCGCCCCGCTGCCGGCGCCGGTCCTCGCGCTGCTGCGTGAGATTGCCGAGGCGAAAGCCGGCCGCCGCGCCGGGCGACAGCCGACCGTCAAGCGACGCGCCGCGTCACCGCGCCGGCGCCGCGCCTGAAAGACTGCGAATCAATCTACTGCGCGCCCCGATCTCGCGCCTGCGCTGCTCGCCGTGCGCCTCTGTACGGGTCCGCTGCCGGCGCGCTCTCGGGCCGCTCGCGACGATTTTTTCACTGCCTCCGAGTTGGCTCAGCGTGGCGCCTCGGGCTCGATCGCGAGCGCGACCAGGAAGCGCGAGACCATGTTGTAGGCAGCGATCACGGCGACGAGTTCGACGGTCTCGCGGTCGCCGAGCGCGGCATGGATGACGGCAAAGGTCGCGTCCGCCACCGCCACGTCGCGCGTCATCTCGCAGGTCAACCGCAAGGCCGCCAGCGCCGCGGGGTCGAACAGGCCCGCTTGTTGCAGCGCGCCTTCCGGATCGCGCAGCGCCCGCAGCTGCTCTGGCGTGCCGCCGGCGCGCAGGAACTCGGGCGCGTGATGATGGAATTCGTACTCGGCCCCGTTGAGCGAGGCTACTGCGCACATGGCCAGTTCGCGCAGCCGCGCATCGAGCGCGAGTTCGCTGCGCAGCGCCCGCAGGAAGCCATTCCAGCCGGCAGCCAGCGGGGGGCTGTGCAGCAGCATCCGGTCCAGGTGCAGCAGCCGGCCGCCGCGGCGGGCGCGGATCGCGGCGACGAGCTCGGCCGGATCGGCGAGATCGGCGGGCTGGTAGGCAATGCGCGGCATGCGGGGGCGCCTACTTGAGCACGCCGTGCTGGCGCAGGAATTCGTCGACCACGTTCAGTCGCGCGCCGGCGTCGTGCAGTTCCATCAGTTTCTGCTTGGCCGTCAGCGGAATCGGCAGGAACTCGCTCAGGCGATTGCCGACCCAGACGCTGGAGCCGAGCAGGAACGGCGGCTCGATCGGGCGGGTGTTGATCGGGTCGGCTTCCCCGGTCTCTTCCTCGCGGCGGCGGTCGAGGTCGGCGATGACGCGCTGCAGCAGGTCGGCGCAGGGCCGGTAGCGCTCGTCGAGCGGCTCGTCCTCGTCGGCGGCGATGTCCTCGACGACCGCGAGCTGCAGACCATCGGCCTGGATCTGTCTTTCGAGGATCCGGAAGCGTTGCTCGCCGATCGCGCGCAGGTGCAGCAGCCCGAGCTGCGGCATGTCCCAGGCCTCGATGCGGGCCCGGGTACCGACGCGCTCGGTGGCCGCCGGCGCGCCGACCTCAGCGCCGCGCGTGATCAGCACCACGCCGAACGGCGACCCGCGCTTCATGCACTGCCGCACCATGTCCATGTAGCGCGCCTCGAACACGCGCAGCGGCAGCACCCCGCCCGGGAACAGGACGGTGTTCAGCGGAAACAGCGGCAGCTGCATCAGCGGCCCAGCGTGCGGTGCCGCGTCAGCACGGTGCCGCGCTGGCGGGCAGCAAAACGCGCCGCCAGCTGCTCGACGACGTAGGGCGAGCGGTGCTGGCCACCGGTGCAGCCGATGGCCACCGTCAGGTAGTGGCGATTGTCGGCGTGGTAGCTCGGCAGCCAGCGCTCGATGAAGGCGTCGATGTCGTCGATCATCTGCGCCACGATCGGCGCCCGCGCCAGGTACTCGATCACGGGCCCGTCGAGCCCCGTCAGCGGCCGCAGCGCCGGCTCGTAGAAGGGGTTGGGCAGGTTGCGAACGTCGAACAGTAGGTCGGTCGCGGCCGGCACGCCGCTCTTGAACGCGAACGACTCGAAGGTCAGCGTCAGCGCGGCCGCGGCGGCGCCGGCGAACTCCCGCACCCACGCGCGCAGGGTAGCCGGCGCCAGGCCGCTCGTGTCGATCACGTGGCCGGCCTTGTCCAGCGGCGCCAGCAGTTCGCGCTCGGCCTCGATCGACTCCGTGAGGGTCGGCTCCAGGGCGCGGCCGTCGGCCATCAGCCGTCCCGACAGCGGATGGCGCCGGCGCGTCTCCGAGTAGCGGTGCACTAGCGCCTCGGTCGAGGCGGTGAGGAACAGCACGCGCACGTCGTGATGGGCGTTGCGCAGATGGCCAATGATCTGCGGCATCTCGCCGAGCGACAGCTCGGAACGCGCGTCAACCGACACCGCGACTTCCTCCTGCCCGGCATCGGCAAGATAGGCCGCAACCTGGGCCAGGAACCGCGGCGGCAGGTTGTCGACGCAGAAGTAGCCGATGTCCTCGAGCAGTCGCAGCGCGACCGACTTGCCCGAGCCGGACATCCCCGTGATCAACATCAGCCGCATCGGCACGCCCCAACCCGGCCAAGCGCCAGGATGCGGCGCATTCTGTCACGCGCGCTAGCACAGAAAAACGCCGGGGCGCGGCAATGCCGCGCCCCGGCGAGGTCAGTGCGCGAGCCCAGTCGCTTCAGCCAGCGGCGCTCAGGCACTTGGACATGAAAGCCTTGCGATCGTCGCCCTTCAGGTTCTTGGCCGTGGCCTCCTTGTTGCAGGCGGTCATCTTTTCCTGCTGCGTCTGCTTGGCAGTCGACAGGCACTTGGACATGAAGGCCTTGCGATCGTCGCCCTTGAGGTTCTTGGCGTTGGCCTCCTGGTTGCAGGCCGCCATTTTCTGTTGCTGCGGGGTGGGTTTCTTCTCCTCGGCGGCAAAGGCTGCGATGGGCAGCGCGATGGCGACGGCGATTAGCAGTTTCTGGAACATAGGCACGGTCTCCCTGGGTCGTCGTGGCCAGTCGATCCCCCCTGTTGAAAAAAAGCGGCCACCACCGGATTAGAGCACCGCGCCGCCGCTGCCGCTACGGCTTTACCCATCGTCGATCGCCTGCCTTTGCCGTTGCACGAACTCGGCCATCGTGTCGATGCCGCGCAGCTTCAGGATGGTGTTGCGCACCGCGGCTTCGAGCAGGACGGCCAGGTTGCGGCCGGCGGCTACGGGGATCACCACCTTGTGGATCGGCAACCCGAGCACCTCCTCGGTCGTGCCGGCCAGCGGCAGCCGTTCCATCAGCGCCGCCGCGGCCTGCCGCCGCAGCTCGACGATCAAGCGCAGCTTCATCTTCCGCCGCACGGCGGTCTCGCCAAAGATGGCGCGGATATCGAGCAGCCCCAGCCCGCGCACCTCGAGCAGATTGGCCAGCAGCGGCGGGCAATGGCCCTCGATGGAGTCCGGCTCGGTGCGGGCGAAGTCGACGACGTCGTCGGCGACCAGACCATGGCCGCGGCTGATCAGCTCCAGCCCCAGCTCGCTCTTTCCCACCCCCGACTCGCCGGCGATCAGCACGCCCATGCCCAGCACGTCCATGAACACGCCATGCATCGTGCAGTGCGGCGCCAGCAGCTTGTTCAGGTAGACGCGCAGCCGATCGATCACCAGGCCGGCGCTCAGTGGCGTCGCCCACACCGCCAGGCCCGCTCGCTCGGCCACCTCGATCATGTCCGGCGGCAGTTGCAGCCCCTCGGCCACGATCATGCCGAGCGCGTTGCCGGCGATCAGGTCCTGTGCGTAGTGCGCGCGCCGCGGGCCGTCCATGCGCGTCATGTAGGTGACTTCCGGCGCGCCGAGCACGTGCAGGCGGTTGGGATGGATGAGGTTCAGGTGGCCGACGACGTCGGCCGCCTGAACCTCGGTGCTGGCGGCTGCTGCCAGTACCCGCTGCCCGCCGGGCCGCCCGGCCAGCCAGGACAGGCGCAGCGACTGTGCGTTCTCGTCGAAGAGCGTTTGCAGGGTGGGCATGGCGCAGGGGGCCCGAGCGCGGCCCGGATCTAGCGCCGGGCGGCGGCCCGGGGCGACTCGCTCAAGGGCCGGCGCGCGAGCGGGATACGAACGGCGGGCGGCGGCCGCCCGGCGCTCGCCGATGCGACGATGCCGACCGTCAGGCCGCCGGCCGCATCGGTTCCCATTGCGCCAGCAGCGAATGCGCGATGGTCGGGTCGGAAGCCGTGAGCAGGCGCTCGCGGAAGGCCCGGTCGGAGAGCATCTGCGCCAGTTCCGACAGGATGTCGAGGTGCTGCTGTGTGGCTTGCTCGGGCACGAGCAGCACGACCAGGATGTTCACTGGCCGGCCGTCTGGCGCGTCGAACGCGATCGGCTCGGCAAGGCGGACGAACGCGGCGGTGGCTTCCTTCAGCCCCTTGATGCGCCCGTGCGGGATCGCCACTCCCTGGCCGAGCGCGGTCGAGCCCAGGCGCTCGCGCGCGAACAGGCTGTCGAAGACCGTGGCGCGCGAGATGCCCTGGTGGTTCTCGAACAGCAGTCCCACCTGCTCGAACACCCGCTTCTTGCTCGACGCTTGCATGTCGAGCACCACGTTCGAAAGCGGGAGAAGACGCGATATCAGGTTCATGGCCATTGAGGCGATTGCGGTGCCGGCGGGATCGTTCGCCGACCGGCTCGCCACCGATGTCAGGAATACACCGTCCGGCGTGGCCAGTGACGCGCCAACGGGGCGACGGGTTGACGAGTCAGCGCCAGCGGCATGGCTTCCGTCGAAAGAAAGGCTCGCAGTATAGGCAGGGCGCCGTGGCGCGCCGCGCGCGTGGCGTTGGATGCTTTCCCCTAGCCGAGCGCTGTTGCCTTGCAGCAACGGGCAAACTCCGCGAGCGTGCGGAAGAAAATGAGCCGTTTCACGGCAGAGGCCGCCGCTGGCTGCCGGCCGGGGGCAGGGCGGCCGTTGCGGGCTGCGGCTGCCTGGACGTGCGCACGTGCCGACAGCCGCCCACGCCCGAGGCGATGCCTACTGCTGCGACTGGATCTGCTGGTGCTTCAGCGGCGCGCGGTCATGCGCCTTGACGCGGTCCTTGTGCCGCAGCACCTGGCGGTCGAGCTTGTCCATCAGGAGGTCGATGGCGGCGTACATGTCGCCATC
Source organism: uncultured Burkholderiaceae bacterium (assembly GCA_937936215.1). Classification (GTDB taxonomy): domain Bacteria; phylum Pseudomonadota; class Gammaproteobacteria; order Burkholderiales; family Burkholderiaceae_F; genus JADJWR01. The sequence goes on from CALGWX010000263.1 coordinate 4,975, forward strand.
GGTCGACTCGGCATGCAGGCTGCCGCCGCGCACACGCAGGGTGATCTCGGCCCGCTGTCGGAGCTTGTCCTCCACCGCCAGCACGACGTCGGCGTCGATCACGTGGTCGAAGTGCCTGCGGATGCGTTCCAGCTTGCCGTGCACGTAGTCGCGCATGGCGGGGGTCACTTCGACATGATGGCCCTGGATGACGAGGTTCATGCTGCACTCCTGTAGTGAGTCGCCGAGTCGGTCGGCGAGGGGATGTGTCAGGGACTCCTGCGCAGCGCCACGGCGGGGATCTTCAGGGCCTCGCGGTACTTGGCGACCGTGCGCCGAGCGACCACGAACCCCTGCTCGCCGAGCAGCTCCGCGATGCGGCTGTCCGACAGCGGTTCCTTCGGGTCTTCACCTCCTATCAGTTGCTTGATCAAGGCGCGGATCGCCGTGCTGGAGGCCGCGCCGCCGGTGTCGGTCGCCACGTGGCTGCCGAAGAAGTACTTCAGCTCGAACACGCCGAAGGGCGTCGACATGAACTTGTTGCTGGTCACCCGCGAGACGGTCGACTCGTGCAGGTCGAGCACCTCGGCGATCTCGCGCAGCACCAGCGGCCGCATGGCGATCGCGCCATGGGTGAAGAAGGCGTGCTGGCGGTCGACGATCGCCTGCGCCACCCGCTGGATCGTCTCGAAGCGCTGCTCGATGTTGCGGATCAGCCAGCGCGCCTCCTGCAGCCGCGATGACCACATCGAGAAGCCTTCCCGGCTGCGCTCCTGCCTGACGGCCGCTGCGTAGGCCTGGTTCAGCCGCAGCTTGGGGACGACGTCGGGGTTGATCTGCGCCAGCCATCGGTTGCGGCTCTTGGTCACCAGGATGTCCGGAATGACGTAGTCGACCACCGTGCTGCCAAAGCCTACGCCCGGATACGGATTCAGTCTACGAATCAGCGCCTGCGCCTGCAGCACTTCGGCCTCGGTGATTCCGAGCACCCGTGCCAGCTTGGCATATTCCCGCGCCGCCAGTGCAGGCAAGTGTTCACTGACGATGCGCCGGGCCTGGGCGATCAGCGCCGGGGGGCAGGGTGGCACCGGCTGCGCCGCCAGGGCATCGAGCTGCAGGGTCAGGCACTCGGCGGCATTGCGCGCGCCCACCCCTGCCGGGTCGAAGCTTTGCAGCAGCTTCAGGGCGGTGGCCAGGTCGTCCAGATCGATGCCAGCGCCCGCGGGGCAGACCTCCAGCAGCTCCTCCAGCGAGGAGGTCAGGTAGCCGTGGTCGTCGAGCGAGTCGATCAGCAGTTGCACCAGCGCGCGGTCGCGCGGCGAGGCCTTGGTCGCCGCGAGCTGCAACCCGAGGTGCTCGCGCAACGAGGTCGGGGTCGTGGCCCAGGCCCCGGGACCGTCGTCGTCCTCGTCGCGCTCGCCGCGGGCGCTGCCCCAGTCGAACCCGGCCATCGCGGGGGACTCGGCTTCGCCGTTGACGGTCTCAGCCTCCGCGCCGCCTGCGGGCGGCTCTGGCGGCGCGATGG
>CALGWX010000264.1 GCA_937936215.1 uncultured Burkholderiaceae bacterium
ACATGGAGAGCAACGGCAAGGGCGTCGACCGCGCCGGGAGCCCCGTCGACTACGAGACCGGGCCGATCATCTGGGGCGAGCCCGGGACCAACGGCCAGCACGCCTTCTATCAGCTTCTGCACCAGGGAACGAAGCTCGTGCCGTGCGACTTCCTGGCCGCCGCGCAGAGCCACACCCCCTATCTCGACCATCACCGCAAGCTGCTCGCCAACTGCCTCGCCCAGGGCGAGGCGCTGATGCGCGGCCGGACGGAGGCCGAGGCACGCGCCGAGCTCGCGGCGCAGGGCCTGTCCGGGGCGGCGCTCGAGGCGCTGCTGCCGCACAAGCTGTTTCCCGGCAACCGGCCGTCGAGCACGATCCTCTACGAGAAGCTGACCCCGTTCCGCCTCGGCACCCTGATCGCGCTCTACGAGCACAAGATCTTCACCCAGGGGATCGTCTGGAACGTCAACAGCTTCGACCAGTGGGGGGTGGAGCTGGGCAAGCAGCTCGCGGGACCGATCCTGGCCGAGCTCGAGGACCCGACCCGCCCGCTCGCGCACGACGCCTCGACCACTGCGGCGATCGAGTGGTGCCGCGCGCGGCTGGCGCGCTGAGGAGCGCCGGGTTGCGCCGCCGGGCGAGGTCGCACGGCGCGGCTCAGGCCGGGCCGGCGTCGGGCGGGGGGTGGACGGCGCGCAGGCGGGTCAGGTCGAGGAGCGGCAGGTCGGCCGGCAGGCGGGCGCGCAGGGCGGGCAGCGGCTTGCCGAGGATGGCGAGGCGCGCGCCGGCCATGGCCCGGTCGAGGTCGGGATCGAGCCGGCGCAGCGCCGCCGCGGCCGGCCCCGCGGCACCGTCGCGCGGCGGCCGCTCCGGATCGAGGTCGGGATCGACCAGGCGCAGCTCGTAGCCGGCGGCGAGCAGCGCCCGGGCCAGCTCGACGAGCGGGCTGCCGCGCAGATCGTCGGTGCCGGCCTTGAAGGACAGGCCGAGCTGCAGGAGCGGCCCGGGCGGCGCCACGAGTGCGCCGATCGCCGCCAGGAGATGGGCGAGATGGGCCCGGTTGCTGGCCAGCGCCGCCTCGAGCAGCGGCAGCGCCACGCCCTGTGCGCGGCCGAGCGCCACCGTGGCGGCGAGGTCCTTGGGCAGGCAGGGCCCGCCGAACGGCCCGCCGGGGCGCAGATAGGCCGGCGAGAGGTTGAGCTGCCGGTCGGCGAGCACCAGGTCCATCACCGCCTGCGGATCGATCTGCTGGCCGAGGCAGAGCCGGCCGACCTCGTTGGCGAAGGCGACCTTCAGCGCATGGAAGCTGTTGTCGACCAGCTTGACCGTCTCGGCGACGCGGAACGGGACCTCGAACAGCGGCGCGGTGGGCGCGGCGTGCAGCCCGCGCAGCCGGCCGGTGACGCCCGGCGCGCGCTCGCCGATGACGATCCGCGCCGGCGTCCGGCAGTCGCGCAGCGCCGTCCCCTCGCGCAGGAACTCGGGGTTCAGCGCGACGTCGTAGCGCTCGCCCGGCGGCGCGCCGACCAGCTCCGCGAGCAGCGGCAGGATCCGCGTCTCGGTGGCGCCGGGCGGCAGCGTGCTGCGCAGCACGACCAGGAGCGGCGCCGCAGCGCGGCGCCGGCGCAGGACGCGGCCGAGCTCGGCGACCGCCGCGAGCGGCTGGTCGAGTGCGAGCGCACCGTCGGCGCCGCCGGGCGTGCCGACGCAGACCATGGCCAGATCGAGGCGGTGGCACCAGGCGTCGAGCGCCTCGGCGACGTGCAGCCGCCCGGCCGCCCGCCCGGCGGCGAGCAGCGCGTCGAGCTCCGGCTCGGCGACCGGCGACCGGCCGGCGGCGAAGGCGTCGCGCTTGGCCGGGTCGCGATCGAGCCCGACCACGCTGTGCCCGGCCTCGAGCAGCCAGGCGGCCGAGGTGGCGCCGACCGTGCCGAGCCCGACGACCGCGATGGACAGACGCCGCAGGGGCGGTCTCCCGGGGCGTGCCGGTCGCTCAGTAGGCGCCGCTGCGGCGGAACACGACCGCGATGGTCCGTACCAGGATCAGCACGTCGTACCACAGGTTCCAGTTGCGCACGTACCAGGCGTCGAGATGGACCCGCTGCGCGTAGTCGATGTCGTTGCGCCCGCTGACCTGCCACAGTCCGGTCAGGCCGGGGCGGACCTGGGTGTAGTAGATCTGCTCCTCGCCGTAGCGGCGCAGCTCGTCGCGGATCACCGGACGCGGCCCGACGAGGCTCATCTCGCCCTTGAGCACGTTGAAGAGCTGCGGCAGCTCGTCGAGGCTGGTGCGGCGCAGCCAGCTGCCGATCGGGGTCACCCGCGGATCGTTCTTGAGCTTGAAGTCGCGCTCCCACTCGGCGCGGGCCTCGGGGTTCTCGGCGAGCAGACGGGCCAGCACCGCCGCCGCGTCCGGCACCATGGTGCGGAACTTCCAGCACTTGAAGAGCTGGCCGTGGCGCCCGACGCGCTCGTGGCCGAACAGGATCGGCCGGCCGGTCTTGGCGATCTGCCAGGCGATGATCGCCATCGGCAGCGCCGCGACGACGAGCAGCGCCGTGCCGACGACCAGGTCGAAGGCGCGCTTGAGCGCCTGCGACCAGGGCCGGGCGAGATTGTTGTAGATCCGGAACGAGACGAAGTCCTGGCTGAAGAAATGGGTGACCTTGGCGCGGTTGATCGGCAGGCCGCGCAGGGGCGTGATGACGTCGATGTCGCCGTAGCGCAGCGAGAGCGCCTCGATGAACCCCTCGCGACTGGCCATCTCGTCGAGTTCGAGGGCGACGATGACGTGCGGCTGGCCGAGCCAGGGGGGCAGGGCGCGCGCCGTGGCGTCGATCGACGCGACCGGCACGCGCCGCTCGCCGAGCTCGATCGTGTCGGGCCCGTCGGCGCGGCCGGTCGGATCGATGAAGGCGACGATCTCGTAACCGAGATGGTTGGGGAAGCCGAGCGGGCTGTCGCCGGCGAAGACGAGCGCCGCCTCGAGCGCGTTGCGGCCGGTGCCGACGATCACGGTCGGCTGCCGCCAGGCGCCGAGCCGGGTCGAGACGGTCTTGGCGGCGGCGCGGGCGAGCGGGATGGTGAGGATGATCGCGGTCCAGCTGCTCACCACCCAGACCCGCGAGAAATTGACCTTGAGCAGATAGAGGAGCGCCGCGTCGGCGACCAGGGCGACGAGCCCGACGGCGACGATGTCGCCGACCTCCTGCCAGAACGGCCGCCGCCGGCTGTAATGACCGAGTTGCTGGAACGCGGTCAGGCAGGCCGCGGTCAAGAGCAGCAGGATGAGGGTCCGCTCCTCGGTCCAGTTGGCATAGGAGAAGTTGATCAGCCCGCCGGCCCAGAAGCAGAAGGCCACGATGGCGACGTCGACCACCGGCAGCAGGCGGCCGGTCCGCGCGGCACGTCGTGCATCGAGGGGCCGGCTGCTCGCGAAGGACTCGATCGCCATGGCGTATCCCGGGCCGGCTGCTCGCCGCCCCTGATTTCTGGTTCTCACGACAAGGCCGCCACGCCGCTCCGGGCGCGCCCCGCCCACGAGCGAGCGCCGTGGCCACCGTTCACGCCGATCCGATGGCTCGAACGCTCGCATGTTTTACATCGAGCTTCAACCAAACCCCGGCCGGCGCCGGGAACCATGCGCGTTTCCCGGTACGCATCGTGGCCGATCGGCGACAGCGCGCCGCGCCGATGTGCTGGATCGCCCGGCGGGAGCGATGACGGTCGGGGCCGATCGGCCTATGGTCCGCCGCGTCGGAAGCCGACCTGCCGGCTCCGCGCCGATCCCGGCCCCGCCCCTCGAGCCCTGGTCACGGCGATGCCCGTCGAGCTGTCGATCATCGTGCCGCTCTACAACGAGGAGGACAATGTCCGACCGCTCTACGAGGCGATCCGCGCCGCGGTCCTGCCGCTCGGTCGGCCGAGCGAGCTGATCCTGGTCGATGACGGCTCGCGCGACGCGACCTTCGCCCGCGCGCTCGAGCTGCCGCGCCATGACGGGCTGCATCTGCGCCTCGTCAAGCTGCGCCGGAACGCCGGGCAGACCGCGGCCATGGTGGCCGGGATCGACCATGCCCGCGGCCGGGTCCTGCTCACCATGGACGGCGATCTGCAGAACGATCCGGCCGACATCCCGC
>CALGWX010000265.1 GCA_937936215.1 uncultured Burkholderiaceae bacterium
ATCGGCACGAACTTCGGGTCCTCGTTGCGGCCCTTCTTCGGGTTGGTGCGCTTCAGCGGCACGCGCACGCGGTCCTGGTCGTACAACTCCTGAAGCGCCAGATACTGGCGTGCACAGCCGGCCTTGCCGGTGGTCTTGCAGAACTCGTTGCCGCGCACGTGCAGCGCGCGCCCGTCCTGCACGTAGACCTGCTTGGCGCAGAAGGTGGTGCAACCGGCACAGGTCGTCGCCAACCACTGTCCGCTGCCCGGCGCCGGCGGCGTGTCCTGCGCCAGCGCGGTGGCCATCGGGTTGAGCTGCAGCGTTCCGGCCGCGCCGACCGTGGCGCTGCCCTTGAGAAACCCGCGGCGCGACAGGCCGCTTTTCGTACGTACCGACATGTTCCGCTCCTACCGGTTCGGGAATGAATCGACGCTTCGCGAAATGTGAGCAAAGTAGCTTGAGCGGTTCCGCCGGATTTGATGCGGCGCAGAAAACTCACCGCGTGCCGTGTCGGTACTTTCCTGATCAGGGTTAGCCCCGGTCAGGTCATCGGAGCGGCATGGCGGAGCAGGGCCGGGTTGAAGCGGCATCGACGGCGCTGTGAACATCGGCGCCGCCGCGTCGTGCTGCGGGTTCCATCCGGCCCATATCAGCAACCTCGGCGACCGGGACGGTGCGACCTTGCCGGGCGGACACGTTCTGATGTCAGATGAGCGCCTGCGCTCGCCGGACGAGAAAGGCACGCGGTCGAACGCGCACTGCCTCGGCAAGTGCAGCGGTGGGCTGCAGTCGGCCCGCCGCATGGCATGCTCCGCGCGTGGGCCGCTGGCCCTCGCAGTCTGTCCGGAGCCGAATTCGCATGATCGCCGATGACTTTGCTGGGCTCGCTGCCCGCGCCGACCTCAGCCGCCTGCTGGCGGCCTGCTTCTACCAGCCGGGGCCGGAGTTCGCTGAGGAAAGGCTGTTCGACTCTCTGCTCGAGGCCGCCGCGCGAGTCGATCCCGACCTCGAGGCCGGCGGGCGACGCCTGGCGACAGCGTTCGCGGCCGACGATCTGCAGGAACTGCTGGTCGACAACACGCGGCTGTTTCTCGGCCCCATCGACGCGCCAGCCAGACCCTACGGATCGGTGTGGCTCGAGGGCCGGCAAGCATTGATGCAGGACTCGACGATCGCGGTTGTCGATCTGTACGCCGAGGGCGGATTCGAAATTCGACGAGCAGTTCCGCGACCTGCCCGACCATGTCGCCGCCGAACTCGAGTTCCTGTACCTGTTGCTGTTCCGCCGGGCCGAGGCTCTGCGCAACGGCGACGACGAGGCCGCGGCGCGCAACGCTTCGCTGCAGCGGCGATTCCTCGATGAGCATCTCGGCCGCTGGATCGGTCCATTCGCCGCGGCCATTCGCGGCGGCGCGCAGGCCGCGTTCTATCGCGAGCTCGCCGGGCTGAGCGAGTCGTTCGTAAGAAGGGAACAGGCAACACGCTGAGCCACGACCGGCATCGGGGCGCGACAACGCGCGCGAGGTTTCACGAGCGCCGGCTGGGCGCGCCGCCCGAACTCGACCATGCCTGCGCTGCACGTACGCAGGCGTCACCTGAGCGCTTCGCGCTGACCTCGCCACCGCGTCCGCCCGGCGGCGCGATTGCGCGGCGTCCGGCGCGGGCGACGCGTCGCGGTGCGCATGGCCGGCCAGCCGGTGCCGACGCCGGGCACGCGCGGCGTTCATTGCGGCATGCGGTTGTCTGGACTGCGGCTCCGCGCTTTGCCCCGCGAATCCTGCGATACGCAAGCCGTTACATCTTTGGTTCCCGACCGCATCTGTCGGACAAGTACTAGGGAAAACCTGAGGCCGATGTGACGGCCGTCAAGTCAGACGGACGTGCTGCAGTGCAAAGTGTGCGTCGTACGTAAGTTTCGACGCTTAGGCGGAAACGAGCGGTCGCCGCGGTGCGCTGCGCGAGCGAGGTCCGGGAAGGCCTGTCTCGGACTGGAGCGCCGAACGAGCGAACGGCTGCTGCATAGGTTCTTTGCGAGAGATGGGGTGAAGGAGGACCGTAGATGAGACTGACCCGAAGGGCATTCATTCAGGCATCGGCCGCGACGGGCGGCCTGCTGGCGGCCGGGTGCGCAACGCAGCCGCCGGTATCCGCCGCGATGGCGCCGCGCAAGATGAAGGGCGGCGCCCCGGCGAAGGGCGAGTGGGTGGCGACCTGCTGCCAGGGCTGCACGCAGTGGTGCGCGATCGAGGTGTTCGTGCAGGACGGCCGCGCGGTGCGCGTGCGCGGCAACCAGAACTCGAAGACCAACCACGGCTACTGCTGCCCACGCGGCCACATGATCCCGCAGCAGCTGTACAGCCCCGACCGCATCAAGGTGCCGCTGAAGCGCACCAATCCGGTCAAGGGCCGCGGCGTCGATCCCAAGTGGGTGCCGATCACCTGGGACGAAGCGCTCGAGACCGTCGCCGACAAGATGATGGAGCTGCGCAAGAACGGCGAGGCGCACAAGTTCGTCTACATCCGCGGCCGATATTCGTCGACGTCGACCAACCTGCTGTACGGGGCGCTGCCGCGCATCTACGGCTCGACCAATTACTTCTCGCACAGCGCCATCTGCGCCGAGGCCGAGAAGATGGGGTCGGGGCTGACGCAGGGCTTCTTCGGTTACCGGGACTATGACCTCGGCAACACCAACTGCCTCGTGGTCTGGGGCTGCGATCCGCTGGCCTCCAATCGCGAGGTGCCGAACACCATTCATCACTTCGCCGGCATCCTGAAGCGCGGCACCGTGATCTCGGTCGACCCGCGGCTGTCGAACGTCGGCGCCAAGGCGCACGAGTGGCTGCCCATCAAGCCGGGCACCGACGGCGCCCTGGCGGCGGCGATCGCGCACGTGATCCTGACCGAGGGGCTGTGGAACCGCGAGTTCGTCGGCGACTTCAAAGACGGCAGGAACCTGTTCGTCGCCGGCAGGACGGTCGACGAGGCCGCTTTCGCGGAGAAAGAGACCTACGGCCTGGTGAGGTGGTGGAACCTGGAGCTGAAGGACAAGACGCCGGCGTGGGCCGAGAAGGAGACGCTGATACCGGCGGCGCAGACGATCCGTGTGGCGCGCGCGATGGGCAAGGCGGCGCCGAAAGTCTGCGTGTGGATGGGGCCGGGGGCGGCGATGATGCCGCGCGGCACCTACGCCGCGATGGCCGTGCACGCGCTGAATGGCCTGCTGGGATCGATCGATGTCGAAGGCGGCGTGCTGCAGACGGCAGGCGGCGTGCCCATTGGCGCCTTCCCCAAGAGCGATCCGTACCTGGACGACGTCGCCAAGGGCGCGGGCAAGTTCAAGAAGCTCGACGGCCGCGGCGAGAAAGACCTGCCGGCGATGATGAACGCGCGGCCGGGCAGCGGCGTGGTCACCAACAACATCGCCAACAACCTGTTGAAGGATCCCGGCGCGTGCAAGGTGCTGCTGGCCTCCTGGGCCAACTTCAACTTCTCCTGCAGCGGCGCCGATCGCTGGGACCGCGCGCTCGCCAAGGTGCCGTTCTTCGTGCACATGGTCACCGACCCGGCGGAAATGACGCAGTTCGCCGACATCGTGCTGCCGTCGACGTTCAACTCCGCCGAGGGCATATCGATCATCACCAACAACGGTAATACCTACGGCTACGCGACGATCCAGCAGCCGGTGGCCCGGCGCCTTTGGGACGTCAAGCAGGAAGAGACCGAGGTCGTGTGGCTGCTGGCAGAGAAGCTGCGCAACAAGGGCTTCCCGAACCTGTACGACTACCTGGCGAAGGAATTCAAGGACCCGGAGACCGGCAAGCTGCCGACCAACGAACGCGAGTTCTCGGAGATCGCGGCCAAGATCTCCAGCGCGCCGATCTGGAACGCCAAGGAGCCGCCCAAGGGCGACCCGCCGATCAAGAGTTGGGCGGAGTTCCGCAAGCGCGGCATGTGGAGCGGCCCGAAGTACACCTTCAAGCGCGGCTGGGGCGGCAAGTTCGCCACCGTGACGAAGAAGTTCGAGTTCTACAGCGAGACGCTGAAAAAGGGACTGGAGGAGCACGCCAAGAAGCACAACACCACCGTCGACGACGTGCTGGCCGCGTCCAACTACGTCGCCCGCGGCGAACTGGCCTTCGTGCCGCACTACGAGCCGCCGAAGCGCAACGGCAGCCTCACCGAGTATCCGTTTGACTTCATCGACTACAAGAGCCGGCTGAACCGAGAGGGCCGCTCGCAAAATCTCACCTGGTACCAGGAGTTCAAGAAGGTGGACCCGGGCGACGTGTCGTGGGACGACGTGCTAAAGATGAACCCGGTCGACGGCGCCCGGCTCGGCCTGAAGACGGGCGACATGGTCAAGGTGACGTCGCCGACCGGCTCGATCACCGTCAAGCTGAAGCTCTGGGAAGGGGTGCGCCCGGGAACCGTGGCCAAGTGCTACGGCCAGGGCCACTGGGCCTACGGGCGCGTGGCCGCGAAGGAGTTCCTCAAGACGCCACGTGGCGGCAACAACAACGATCTGCTCGTCGATGACTACGACCGGCTCAGCGGCTCGTCCGCGCGCGCCGGCGGCTTCACCGGCGTGCGGATCGCCAAGGCCTGACTGCAACCCACGAGCTGAAGGAGATCGAGATGAGATTTGGAATGGTCATCGACCTGCAGCGCTGCGTGGGCTGCGGGGCCTGCGCTTTCGCCTGCAAGGCGGAGAACAACACGCGCGACCGCGCCGACGGCCAGAGCTACAACTGGGCCGACTTCATCATGCAGACCGAGGGCACGTTCCCGAACGTGACCCACTGGGTGATGCCGGTGCTGTGCAATCACTGCAGCAATGCGCCCTGCGTCGAGGTCTGCCCGGTGACGCCCAACAAGGCGATGTACAAGACGCCGGAAGGCATCACCATGCACGATCCGAACCTGTGCATCGGTTGCGGCATGTGCATGCAGGCCTGCCCGTACAGCAGCCCGGCGCTGGACGACGACAGCCTCGACGGCCGAAGCTACAGCGTCATCAGCTTCAACATGCCCGATGCGCCGACGCAGCCGAAGTGGGCCGAGACCACGGCGCTGATCCCGGGCGGCACGGCCTCCGGCGCCGAGGTGGCCAAGCGCGCCGGCGCCGCCACGCCGATGATGAACGCGTTCACCGGCAACGACGTGACGCCGATCCGCAAGGCGGGGGTCGTCGAGAAGTGCACGTTCTGCTACCACCGCACGACCAACGGCCTGCAGCCGGCGTGCGTCGAGGTCTGCCCGTCCAAGGCGCGCATCTTCGGCGACCAGGACGACGCGAAGAGCGAGATCGCGCAGATCCTGCGGACGCAGAAGTCGTTCCGCTTGAAGGAGGAGGCCGGCACGCGGCCGAACGTGCACTACGTCAATAAGTACTCGGTGCGCGGCTGAAGCGGCGCGTGGCATGCTCGGGGCGGGCGCGGCCCGCCCTTTTTCTTGCTTTCGGGAGCACCGATGTCCGCCGATGAGTTTGCCTCGCTGGCCGCCCACGCCGACCTCGCGCGGCTGCTGGCCGCCTGCTACTACCAGCCCGGCCCCGAGTTTGTGGAAGAGCAGCTGTTCGACTCGCTGAGCGCCGCGGCGACCGCCGTCGATGACGCGCTCGCCGACCTGGCGCGCCGTCTGGGCGCCGCGTACGCCGCCGCGGACCTGCAGGACCTGCTGATCGATTACACGCGGCTGTTCATCGGCCCGGTGAACACGATCGCGCAACCCTACGGGTCGGTTTGGCTGGAGCTGAAAGCCGGCCTGATGCAGGAGTCGACGCAGGCTATCGTCGATCTGTACGGCGAGGGCGGCTTCGAGCTCGCCGAGGATTTCCGCGACCTGCCCGACCACATCGCCGCCGAACTGGAGTTCCTGTATCTGACGCTGTTCCGGCAGGCGGAGGCGCTGCGCAACGGCGACACCGCCGCGCGCAGCCGGCACGCCCAGTTGCAGCAGCGCCTGCTGACAGAGCACCTTCGCCGCTGGGTGCCGCCGTTCGCCGCCGCCGTTCGCGCTGGGGCGCAGACCGACTTCTACCGGACGCTGGCAGCCCTCACGGCCGGCTTCATCGAGCGCCAGTGCGCGCCGACGGCGGCCACGCCGCCGTCCTGACCGCTACGATGGGTTGCCCGGGCAACAGGAGCGCAGCCCATGACCGAACCGAAACCACCGCCCGTCTGGCGCCAGCCGAGTGGGGCGCCGGTGTCGTGCCTGGAGAAGATCAAGGTGCTCAACGACAACTGGCGCGAGCTGCAGCAACTGGCGCAGGACGCCTTCGAGGATGCGCTGCTGCTGGACTGCGACGAGGCGCAGATCCGGCAGGCGCTGCACGAACTCGTCGACGCCCTGCATAACCCGTATGCGGGAAGGAAGTGAGCCGCTCGGCCGGCGACCTTCCGCGCCGCGCGTTGATTTGATAATCTTCAAATCATGAAAACCAAGGACGCCGTCGTCGCCCTCGCCGCGCTGGCGCAGGCCACGCGCCTGGCCGTCTACCGCCTGCTGGTGCAGCAGGGCCCGTCGGGGCTGGCGGCCGGCGAGATCGCCAGCCGGCTCGACATCGCGCCGGCCACGCTCAGCTTCCACCTGAAGGAGCTGTCGCATGCCGGGCTCGTCACCTCGCGGCAGGACGGCCGTTTCGTCTACTACGCCGCCCAGTTCGAGGCGATGAACGAACTCGTCGCCTTCCTCACCGAGAACTGCTGTGCTGCCGATTGCGGCCCGCCATGCGCGGCGCCGGTCGCCTGCCGCCCGACCAAGACCAGCCGCGCCCCGCGGCGGACCACCAGGAGCAAGGCATGAAACGCTTTCACGTCCATGTGTCGGTCGAAGACCTCGCCGCCAGCATCCGCTTCTATTCGACGCTGTTCGGCACCGCGCCGGCGGTGGTCAAGGACGACTACGCCAAGTGGATGCTCGACGATCCACGGCTGAACTTCGCCATTTCCAGTCGCGGCGCCCGGCCGGGCGTGGATCACCTCGGCCTGCAGGCCGATTCCGATGACGAGCTGGAGGCCCTGCACGGCCAGCTGCAGCGCGCCGAGTTGGCCACGAAGGCGGAAAAGGAAATCGCCTGCTGCTACGCGCGCTCGAACAAGTACTGGGTCACCGATCCGGCCGGCGTCGCCTGGGAGACCTTCCACACCTTGGGTTCGGTGCCGACCTTTGGCGAGCCGGCGGCCGAGGATTCGACAGATGCCTGTTGTGTCCCGGCGGTCGCCGTGCCGGCCCGGGTCGACGTGAAGGGGCCGGTGCGCTCGGCCGCCTGCTGCCGCTAGGAGACCGCCCGTGGATCGTCCCTTCAACGTGCTGTTCCTGTGCACCGGCAACTCGGCGCGCTCGATCATCGCCGAGGCGTTGCTCAACACCATGGGCGGCAAGCGCTTCCGCGCCTACTCCGCCGGCAGCCACCCCAAAGGCGAAGTCAACCCGCACGCATTGAAGCTGCTGGCGAGGAGCCGCCTGCCCACCGAAGGGCTGCGCAGCAAGAGCTGGGACGAGTTCGCCGCGCCGGGGGCGCCGCCGCTGGACTTCGTCTTCACCGTCTGCGACAACGCCGCCGGCGAGGTCTGCCCGATGTGGCCGGGCCAGCCGTTGACCGCTCACTGGGGCATTCCGGACCCGGCCGCCGTCACCGGCACCGAGGAAGAGATCGACCGCGCCTTCTTCAAGGCCTACGAGCAGCTTCAGCGGCGCATTGGCCTGTTCACCAGCCTGCGCCTGGAGCAGCTCGACCGGCTGGCGCTGCAGCGGCGCCTGGACGAGATCGGCCGCACGCGCGACGACGCTCCCGCGCCGCAGCCCTGAACGGGTCCAGGGCCTCAAGCGATGGGTTCTCCTTCGGTCGCCGCGCCGCCGCCGGCGCAGGCGATGAGCGTCTTCGAGCGCTACCTCACGGTCTGGGTGGCGCTTTGCATCGTGGCCGGCATCGGCCTCGGGCAATTGTTCCCGGCGCCCGTGCAGGCCATTGGCCGCATGGAAATCGCGCAGGTCAACCTGCCAGTGGGGGTGCTGATCTGGGTGATGATCATCCCGATGCTGCTGAAGATCGACTTCGGCGCGATGGGGCAGGTGAGGCGCCACGTGCGCGGCATCGGCGTGACCCTCGTCGTCAACTGGGCGGTCAAGCCTTTCTCGATGGCGCTGCTCGCCTGGATCTTCATCCGCCACGTGTTCGCGCCGTTTCTTCCGGCCGAGCAGCTCGCCAGCTACGTCGCCGGGCTGATCCTGCTGGCCGCCGCGCCGTGCACCGCGATGGTGTTCGTCTGGAGCCGGCTCACCGGCGGCGACCCGTACTTCACGCTGAGCCAGGTGGCACTGAACGACACCATCATGATCTTCGCCTTTGCGCCGATCGTTGCCCTGCTGCTGGGGCTGTCGTCGATCACGGTGCCGTGGGACACGCTGCTGATCTCGGTCGGCATGTACATCGTGGTGCCGGTGATCATTGCGCAGCTGATCCGCTCGCGGGTGCTGGCGCGCGGCGGCCAGCCGGCGCTCGACCGCCTGCTCGCCGCCATCGGCCCGTGGTCGATCGCGGCGCTGCTCGTCACGCTGGTCCTGTTGTTCGCTTTCCAGGGCGAGCAGATCCTGCGCCAGCCGCTGATCATCGCCATGCTGGCGGTGCCGATCCTGATCCAGGTCTTCTTCAACTCCAGCCTGGCGTACTGGCTGAACCGCAAGGTGGGCGAGAAGCACTCGGTGGCCTGCCCCTCGGCGCTGATCGGCGCGTCGAACTTCTTCGAGCTGGCGGTGGCCGCCGCGATCGGCCTGTTCGGCTTCAACTCCGGCGCCGCACTGGCCACCGTGGTCGGGGTGCTGATCGAGGTGCCGGTGATGCTGCTGGTGGTCAAGGTGGTCAACGCCAGCCGCGACTGGTACGAGCGCGGCACGGCTTGACGCTGCCGCCGGCTGCGCTTGCGGGCGGACGGCGCTGCCGGCAGACTGGCGGCGGTTAGAAATGGGGTTTCACATGAGCGAGAACAGCCAGCTACATCGGATCACTGTGGATCCCAACATCTGCGCGGGGCGCCCGTGCATTCGCGGGCTGCGCGTCCGCGTCAAGGACATCCTCGACCTCCTGGCCCATGGGGCATCGGTCGAGGAGATCCTGGCCGACTACCCGTATCTTGAGCGCGATGACATTGTCGCCGTGCTGCAATACGCTGCGGCGCAACTCGACCATCCCATTGTCCACGCCGCCTGAAGCGGCGCCCGTTGCGATTCCTTGTCGACGCCAATCTTCCGCCGGCTCTTGCCGGCTGGCTCGCTGCGCGCGGCCACGTCGCAGTGCATGTTTGCGAGACCGGAGACGCCCGCAGGACGGACCGCGAGATATGGGAGGAAGCGCTCGCGGGGCAGTTCGTGAACGTCAGCAAGGACGAAGACTTCGCGCGTAGGCGCAGCTTGACGGCCAGCGGACCCACCGTGGTGTGGATTCGCCTGGGCAACACGCGGCGGGCTGCTCTGCTCGCGCACCTCGAACGGCTGTGGCCCCAACTCGAGGAGGCACTTCAGCGCGGGGAGTCCATCGTGGAGGTCGCGTGATCCTGGCCCGGTGAGGCTGCTCAAAAAAGCGGACGGCGGCGCATCGCTGCGCCGCCGTCTTGACCCCTGCCGCCGCGCCCGGCGCGGCGGCAGCTCAGAGCGTCAGCCGATCGTCGCCAGCCACGGCACGCCGATCACGACCAGCGCGACGAAGAAGATTACGCCGAAGATCACGCCAAGCCGCCAGTAATCCTTGGCCGGGATGTAGCCGCTGCCGTAGTACACGGGACTCGGCCCGGTGGCGTACGGGGTCAAGATTCCCATGATGCCCAGCGACAGGACAAGCAGCAGCGTGAACGTGCGCAGGTCGAGTCCGGGCACGCCCATGCCGACGGCCAGCATCACCGGCAGCATCGCGGTGACGTGCGCGGTGATGCTGGCGAACAGGTAGTGGGTGAAGAAGAACACGGCCAGCAGCAGCAGCATCACCATCGTCGGCGAGTAGCCGCCCATCTGTGCGCCCACGGCGTCGGCGAACCACTTGACGAAGCCGACCTTGTTCAGCCCGTCGGCCAGCGCCACCAGGGTGGCGAACCAAACCAGCGTGTTCCACGCCGCCTTGTTGGCGAGGATGTCGTCCCAGCTCACCACCTTGAGCACGACCATCAGCACGATGACGGCCATTGCCACCGTGGTGGCGTTGATCACGGCGCCGCCGAAGATCCACAGGGTGAGTGCCATCAGCACCAGCACCGCCAGTTTGATCTCGCGCAGGGTCAGCGCGCCGAGCTTGCCGAGTTCGGCGCCGGCCCACTTCGGCACCTCCTCCCCGCTCTTCACTTCCGGCGGATAGAGGTAGTAGACGAGCAACGGCAGCACCAGCAGCAGCAGGATGCCGACCGGGGCAAAGGCGATGAACCAGTCGGTCCAGCTGATCGCGACGTTGGCGGTCTTGATCGCCATTTCCACGGCGAGCAGGTTCGGCGCCATGCCGGTCACGAACATCGAGCTGGTGATCGTGGTGGCCGCGATCGCCGTCCACATCAGGTAGCCGCCGATCTTCCGCGACGATGGGTCGTTGGGCTTGCTGTCGTACAGCGCCGGCAGGTTGCGGATCACCGGATACACGGTGCCGCCGCTGCGGGCGGTGTTCGACGGCGTGAACGGCGCCAGCAACAGGTCGGCGATGGTGACCGCGTAGCCGAGCGTCAGTGTCCGCTTGCCCATCGCCTTGACCAGCAGCAGCGCGATACGGCGGCCCAGCCCGCTCTTCTCGTAGCCGAGCGCGAACATGAAGGCGGCAAAGATGAGCCACACCGTCGTATTGCTGAACCCGGACAGCGCCCAGGTCAGCGACGCGTTGGCCGGCTTGAAACCGGCCTTCGCCAGCTCGGCGGGGCTGAACAGCACGTACGGCGACAGGACGGTGACGAGCACCACCCCGATCAGCCCGATCGCCGCGCCGGGTAGCGGTTCGAGCATCAGGCCGACGATGACGCCGGCAAAGATCGCGAAGAAGTACCAGGCGTGCTGCGCCAGGCCTTCAGGCGGTGGGAACAATGCGATGGCGCCGGCGACGATGACTGGCAACAGTGCCTTCCAGGGGAACCCGTGCCCCGCCTTTTGGGCGGTTGGGGTCCTAGGGGCGGCGGCGCCACGTTCGGTGAGCGCGTTTGCCATGGTGACCTCCGAGGGAGTGCTTTGAGTGGAACAGTGAAGAGCCGTTATTGACCGTACAGGCGATTAACCTGAAGTGGCGCTCAAATTGTCGTTGCAGCGACAGTGACACGTGTGTGCTGCATCAAAAGCCGTTTCGGCACTGACGGTGCCGTTACAAGAGTGCGGCAAGGAACCAACACGCCGTAAGTGCGGCCAGCTGCATCGTGCACGTCGCCGCGCCCCGAATCGGTGCGACGGCGAGACTCCGGCGCGATTTGGCCGATGGCCATTGGCGGCGCGACAGCGAAACAGGCGAAAAGCGGTTACTCGTCGTGCGGCGGCGGTGTTGATCACGACGCCGACCTCGCACCCCTGTGGGATCGTCTGCGGGCTGGCGCCGAAGACGATCCCGTTCGGCGTCCTCGATGCCCGTGCCGCGCGATATTGGAACAGAGATCACCGATAGCAGATGCAGCCCGGACGCCGCTTGTGCTGACGTTCGTCAGGGCAGGGTCCGGACCGACACAAGGCAAAGCGACCCACCGTCGGGCAGTCTGTTCGCAACGAGCGCAGAAAGCGCGCGGCCGGCGCGCTAATCAAGGTAGGCGTCGCAGTCCCGGCTCCATCGATCGCACGCGTTTTGGTACGCCGGGCCGGCGGTTTGCGAAGGGTTTGGCTCTGTCACCCTTGCCGTCTGCTGCCGGTGGACTACCTCTTCTCGGCCGCCGCCTTGTTGAAATTTGGCGCACTGCTCGAGCACGGCTTGGGCGGTGTCGAGGGCGGCATCCTCCAAGGCCGGTAATTGTGCCACGGCCTCCAGTCCGGCAAGGTCACGCACACGGAACACCATGTTCTTGACGAGGCGCGATAGGGACTCGGAAGCTTTTCACTGAAGAACGAGCTTGCGGACGCGCGGCTTGCCTCGGTCCCCCGTGGGCTGCGCCCCGTGCCGGCGACACCGCAGTGCTGAATTCGGGAGCGAGTGGACGAGTGGTCGACTGCAAATGGGTCCGACATGCCGTTTCCGCATGGGGCCCGTGCGCTGTGTGGTGATGTCAGCCCGACCGGTAACATGTACGGGCGGTGCAGCGGTGCCGGCTAACATCGTGATGGCAACGAGAGGTCACTCATGAATGTTTTTGGATTTGCTTTGTTCCGGCGCCTGCTGGTGCTGCTGTTGGCAGGGTCCGTGGTCGCGAGCGGGGTCGCGCGGGCGCAGTCCGACCCGCCGCCGCTGAAGCCTGAGGAGATCGAGGCGCTGGTGGCGCCGATCGCCCTGTATCCGGATGCGCTGCTGTCGCAGGTGCTGATGGCCTCGACCTATCCGCTGGAAGTCGTGCAGGCGGCGCGCTGGCAGAAGGCAAATCCGAACCTCAAGGGCGACGACGCCGTCAAGGCAGTCGAGAACCAGCCCTGGGACATCAGCGTCAAGTCGCTGGTCGCGTTTCCGCAGATCCTCGAGCCGATGGAAGAGAAGATCGACTGGACGCAGAAGCTTGGCGACGCCTTCCTCGCCGACGAGAAGGCGGTGTTCGATGCCGTGCAGCGTCTGCGCGCGAAGGCACAGGCCAGCGGCAACCTGAAGTCGACCGAGCAACAGAAAGTGGTCGTCGAGCAGGCCGCGCCGCAGCAGACCGTGATCGTGATCGAGCCGGCGCAACCCAACGTGATCTACGTGCCGTCGTACAACCCGACCGTGGTCTACGGTCCCTGGCTCTATCCGGCGTTCCCGCCGTTCTATTGGCCGCCCTCGCCGATCTATTACCCCGGCGGCTGGCATGGAGGCGGTTTTGCTTGGGGCGTGGCTTGGGGTTTCGCTGCCGGGGCCATCTACGGCGGCGTCAACTGGCGACGCGGTGACGTCAACATCAACGTCAACCGGGCGGTCAACATCGACCGCAGTTTCAACCGAAATAACATTGGCGAGGGCGGCCGCTGGAAGCACGACGCCAGCCATCGCAAGGGTGTCGCCTACCGCGACAATGCCAGTCGGCAGAAGTACGGCAGAGACGTCGCTGGCGCCGCCGGCCGTCAGGAGTATCGCGGTCGCGTCGGTGATGCCGTTGATCGTGCCGGCCTCGGCGACCGGGCTGGCAATCGGGTTGGTGATCGGGCTGGTGATCGGGCTCGCGTCGGTGACGCCGTTGATCGTGCCGGCCTCGGCGACCGCGCCGGGGATCGGCTCGGGGATCGGATCGGTGATCGAGCCGGGGATCGCGCAGGCAACCGTGTCGTGGATCGCCCGGGCGGCCGCGTTGGGGCGGCGGAAATCGGCGCTGGCGTTTCCAATCGTGCCGGCGGCATGGATCGTGGCGCAGGGGCGGGCCGGGACAACGCGCTCTCCGGAGTCGGCAACGCCAAGGCCTCGCAGCGCGACTTCAGCCGCGGAGCCGCCAGCAACAGCTCCATGGCCCGCAGCCGAGGCGGTGCCGGTGGCGTCAGCGGGGCATCAAGGCCGTCGCCTGCGGTGGCGCGCCCAAGCGGCGGCGGCGGTGCCCGCGGCGGCGTTGGCGCGGGACGGGGCGGTGGCGGCGGTCGCTAGGGAGAGCAGAAGATGAAAGACAAGATCGTGAAGCGCGCCGCGACGGCGACTCGCGGTGCGGCGCTCGCCGTTGCGCTGATGCTTTGCCTCGGCTGGACACCGACGGCCTCCGCACAGGCGACCTTTGCCACGCCGGAGGCGGCGATGGATGCCTTCGGCGACGCGCTGGCCCGTAGCGACAGCGAGGCGCTGAAGACTATCTTTGGCAGCGACTATCGCCGCTTTATCCCGCCCGTGGGCGACGATGATCGGCTTCGCTTCTTGTCCGCATGGGCAAGAGCGCATGCGATCAAGCCGGTCGATGATGGTAAGGCGCAGATCGCCGTCGGCGGGGAGGGCTGGACCTTTCCGATCCCGCTCGTCAAAACCGCTCGGGGCTGGCAGTTCGATCTGCGCGCCGGCGTTGACGAGATGCGCATCCGCCGCATCGGCCGCAACGAGCTGGCGGTGATACAGGCGATGCTGGCCATCTACGACGCGCAGATGGAATACGCGCTCGAAGACCGCGATGGCAACGGGGTGCGCGAGTACGCGATGAAATTCGAAAGTTCTCCCGGCAAGCGCGACGGCCTGTATTGGCCGACCGAGACGGGCGAGGCGCCGAGTCCGCTCGGACCGGCGCTCGCGGCGGCCCGTGCCACCGGTGGCGCGAGCGAGGGCTACTACGGCTACCGCTACCGGTTACTCACCGCCCAGGGGCCCAATGCGCCGGGTGGCGCCTTCGAGTACACCGTGCGCGGCATGAAGATCGGCGGCTTTGCCGCCATCGCCTGGCCGGCGCGCTACGGCGACACCGGCGTCATGACCTTCATGGTCAGCCATGACGGGGTTGTCTACCAGAAGGACCTCGGGCCGAATACCGCGGCGCGCGCTGCAGCGATCAAGCGCTTCGATCCGGACCCGACCTGGACCC
Organism: uncultured Burkholderiaceae bacterium; assembly: GCA_937936215.1. GTDB lineage: Bacteria > Pseudomonadota > Gammaproteobacteria > Burkholderiales > Burkholderiaceae_F > JADJWR01. The sequence continues at coordinate 14,589 of CALGWX010000265.1, forward strand.
GGGTTGACCCGTCGAATTGAGGTGGCGGTCGCGCCAGCGCGCCGTCGACCGGCATACGCGCGCACCGGGCGACCGCAGCGTTGTCGTCCCAGAAGTGCAGGGGCCGCGGTTTTCAGGTCAAGTTCGATGGTCGGCTCGCCTTCGAGCGCGCGACCCGATGCCTCCCGCGCCGCCCTTTGCCAGGCATCGGGGATGGCGCGAACGCCTCACTGCGCGCCTGGAGGCGGACCCGCTTGGCCTTCCGGCGGATCTGCTGAGGGATTCCGCCGGCCGCCCTGGGCGCCATGTCCTCGCAGACCGAAATCGCCTTTTCGGGGCCGGACTGCCTTCGAGGCCATGAGCAGTTTATTGGCAGCAACAGCACCGACACCTTGCGTGCTTCGTCGAGCAGAGCGGCATCGTGGGCGTAAGCGACTTTGGCGACGAACGGTGTGACGGGCGCCGCAACGGCGATGAGTCGTTTTCTTCATGGAACCTTCGCCATCGGCGTGGACGATTCAGTTCCCGTCCACAACCGGCTGCAGCCCGGTCCATTGTCGTGCCGAAAGAGGCTGGAGAAAATCTAAGCGAGAAGTTGCATCCTTGGTCAGTGGCGCGCAGGCCGGCTTGTCGGTCTGCACGGCCTGGCCGTAGGGCGGATTCGGCGCGGCCTCGTCTGCGGCGCGCATCAACACCCATGCAGCCGGCACGACGGCCGCCGAGGTTCAGTCCGCGAGCGCCGCGTCGACGATGCTCTGCGCCTCGGTGACGATCGCCTGCAGGTGCTGCCGGTCGCGGAAGCTCTCCGCGTAGATCTTGTAGACGTTCTCCGTGCCAGATGGCCGCGCCGCGAACCAGCCGTTGGCCGCGACCACCTTCAGGCCGCCGATACCGGCACCGTTGCCCGGCGCCTGGGTGAGTTTGCCGATGATCGGCTCGCCGGCGAGCGTGGCGGCCTGGACCGCTTCCGGCGCCAGCTTGCCGAGCTTCGCCTTCTGCTCCGGCGTGGCGGCCGCGTCGATGCGGGTGTAGATCGGCGCGCCGAACTGCGCCGCCAGTTCGCGATAGTGCTCGCCGGGGTCCCTGCCGGTGACGGCGGTGATCTCGGCCGCCAGCAGGTTCATGATCAGGCCGTCCTTGTCGGTGGTCCACACGGTGCCGTCACGGCGCAGAAAGCTGGCGCCGGCGCTTTCCTCGCCACCGAAGCAGACCGAGCCGTCGAGCAGCCCCGGCACGAACCACTTGAAGCCCACCGGCACCTCGACCAGTCTGCGGCCGAGGCTCGCCACCACGCGGTCGATCATCGAACTGCTGACCAGCGTCTTGCCGACTCCGGCGCTCGCTGCCCACTGCGGCCGGTGGGTCAGCAGGTAGCGGATCGCTGCCGCGAGGTAGTG
>CALGWX010000266.1 GCA_937936215.1 uncultured Burkholderiaceae bacterium
CTCGCCGTCGACCGCTGCCGCATCGACTTCGACTACTTCTACGCCCCGGAGGTGAGCGCCGCCGCGCGCCTGGACGACCAGCACTTCGCCGACGAGGTGCAGGCCGAGGACATCGCCATCTGCGAGGCGGTGCAGCGCGGGCTGGCCAGCGGCTCGTACGTCACCGGGCGGCTGAACCCGCGGCAGGAAAGCGGGCTGTGGCTGTTCCACGAGCTGCTGCGCGCGGCGTATCGCGAGGCGGGCGAGGGCTGCGAGGCAGCCACCGCGGCTTGACGCGGTGCGCAGGCTCGGCCGCCGCGGCACAAGGCAACGGGCGCTGCCGCAGCCGCCAGCGGCCTGCGCACAGGCACCGCCACCGCTGGCGCGAGACTTCGCGCGAGGCGGTGGCGCGCGCGCAGCGCGACACGCGACGCCGCCCGGCGCGGCCGCTACTCGCCCTTCGCGGCTCACCCGGCCGCGACGCGGGGCACGACGCGCTGCCGCGCACCCCTTCGCCAGCGTCGCTCGTGCGGTGCCGCGCGCGCGACCTACACTGCCCTAAAGCGCGGCCCGTCCCTGCGCTATTGGCCGCTCACCGTTCGCTGCAACCCCCGCCCGATCCGACCCCCAGCCGCCATGACGCTCGCCATCTCCTTCGCCGACATCGAAGCCGCCGCCGCCCGCCTGCGCGGCTTCGCCCACCGCACTCCGGTGATGACTTCGCGTACGGCCGACGAGCTGACCGGCGCGAAGCTCTTCTTCAAGTGCGAGAACCTGCAGAAGATGGGCGCCTTCAAGTTCCGCGGCGCCTTCAACGCGCTGGCGCAGTTCACGCTTCAGCAGCGCGAGAAGGGCGCGATCGCCTACTCCAGCGGCAACCACGCGCAGGCGATCGCGCTCGCTGCCCGGCTGCTCGGCATGCCGGCCGTCATCGTGATGCCGCAGGACGCGCCGCCGCTGAAGATCGCCGCCACCCGCGGCTACGGCGCCGAGGTGATCCTGTACGACCGCTACACGCAGGACCGCGAGGCGCTCGGCCGGCAACTCGCCTCCGAGCGCGGCATGACGCTGATCCCGCCCTACGACCACCCGCACGTGATGGCCGGCCAGGGCACCGCGGCGCTGGAGCTGATCGAGGACGCCGGCAGCCTCGACCTGCTGCTGGTGTGCGTCGGCGGCGGCGGGCTGATCTCCGGCTGCGCCACCGCCGCCAAGCATCTGCTGCCCGCCTGCCGCGTGATCGGCGTCGAGCCGGAGGCCGGCAACGACGTGCAGCAAAGCCTGCGCAAGGGCGAGATCGTGCACATCGACGTGCCGAGGACCATCGCCGACGGCGCGCAGACGCAGCACGCCGGGCAGCTCACGTTCCCGGTGATCCAGGCGCTCGTCGACGACGTGCTCACCGTCAGCGACGCGCAGCTGGTGCGCACGATGCGCTTCTTCATGGAACGGATGAAGCTGGTGGTCGAGCCGACTGGCTGCCTCGGTGCGGCTGCGGCGCTGGAAGGCGTGTTGCCGGTGCGCGGCCTGCGCGTCGGCGTCATCGTCAGCGGCGGCAACATCGACGCCGAGCGTTACGCCCGGCTGCTGCTGGAGGCGCGCTGAGCGCGGCGCCCGCTGCGGCTGCCGTTCAGCGGCGCCGCCGGGGCGGCCGTCGTTGACGGGCTGAGCTCGCCTTCGCCCGCCGCGACAGCGCGTCGTCGGCACGAGCGGCGCGGGCTGCGCTCTGCCCGCGCGGGCGCACGCGGACCCCCGGAACCCCCCGCCTGACGTCGCTTGACTTCGACGACGGTGGCTCAGCCGGTGCGGCCGAGGATCGACGCCGTGGCCATCAGGTCGTCGAGCAGCGCCATCGACGCCGCGCCGGTGACCGAGAACGGGTCGAGTTCCGGCAACTCGGAGTGCTTCAGCAGCAGCGACGGGTTGATCTTCTTCAGGTTGACATGCCCCATCGTCCAGCCGGCGAAGCGGCGCTCGGCGATCTCCTCGTACAGCAGCAGCATCACCTCGCGATGGCGCGAGTCGCGCACGATGGTGTTGTACAGGCCGTTGACCGCGGCGCGGCCGCCTTCAAGCACCTGCATGTAGACGTCGCCGCCGTAGCACAGCACGCCGGTGATGCCGAGGACCGGGTTGTGCGCGTGCGAGGAGCGCAGGATCGAGTCGATCAGGTCGGAGGTCACCGGCTCGGCGGCGCGGCTGGCGTAGAGCAGTCGGACAAGCACGCTGTTCTCCTTGGGCCTACTTCTTGTTGTTGACGAGGGACAGGAACTCGCGGCGCAAGTTGGCGTCCTTCAGGAAGACGCCGCGCATCACGCTGTTGATCATCTTCGAGTCGGTGTCCTTCACCCCGCGCCACTGCATGCAGAAGTGGTCGGCCTCCATCACCACCGCCAGGCCGTCGGGCTGCATCCGCTCGGTGAGCAGGTCCGCCAGCCGCGTGACCGCCTCTTCCTGGATCTGCGGCCGGCTCATCACCCAGTCCGTCAGGCGCACGAACTTCGACAGCCCGATCAGGTTGGAGTGCTCGTTGGGCATGACGCCGATCCACACCCGGCCGATGATCGGGCAAAGATGGTGCGAGCAGGCGCTACGCACCGTGATCGGGCCGACGATCATCAGCTCGTTCAGGCCCTCGACGTTCGGGAACTCCGTCACCGGCGGCGGCGGCAGATAGCGGCCGCGGAAGACCTCGGTCAGGTACATCTTGGCCACGCGGCCGGCGGTGTCGCGGGTGTTGTGATCGTTCTCGGTGTCGATGACCAGGCTGTTGAGCACCTCGAGCAGCTTGCCCTCGACCTCGGCCTTCAGCTGCTCCAGCTCGCCCGGCTCGATGAAGCGGGCGATGTTGTCGTTGGCGTGAAAGCGCGTGCGCGACTTCTTCAGCCGCTCGCGGATCTTGACGGACACCGGCACGCCGGGGTCGGAGTCGAGCGCCGGCAACGGTTCGGGCTGCGGAGTGTTCATCGCGGTTCGCCGAAGGGTGGATCCGGGCCGATGGTAGACGGATTCGCCGTTCGGCAAGTGACAGCCCGCGCCGACCGACCGGCAACCGACGACGCGGCCGACCTTCTATGTCGCGCAACCCCGGTGTGGCGGACATGTGCCCGCGCGAGGATTGGCGCTGCGGCGGCCGCGTGGCGCGATGGGTTGCCGGCTACCGGCGACTGACCTTCTCCGGGGCGAACCGCCCCGCGATCAGCGCATACAGCGCCCGCAGGCACTGCGCCTGCGCGCCGACGGGCCGGCCCGGCGCGCCCCAGGGGTTCCAGCCGAACAGATCCAGGTGGATCCACGGCACCCCGGGAGCGACGAACTCCTGGAGAAAGAGCGCCGCGTTGATGGCGCCGGCCAGCGGCCCCTCGGCGATGTTGTTCAGGTCCGCGACCAGGCTCTTCAGCCGCGGCCGGTACGGCTGCCACAGCGGCATGCGCCACATTGGGTCGGCCTCGCGCGCGCTGTGCTGCAGAAGTTCCGCCGCGAGCGCGTCGTCGTTGGCGAACAGCGCCGGCAGCTCGGGGCCCAGCGCCACCCGCGCCGCGCCGGTCAGGGTGGCCATGTCGATCAGGAGCGCCGGCTTCTCGCGGCAGGCCTCGTCGAGTGCGTCGGCGAGGATTAGCCGGCCTTCGGCGTCGGTGTTGCCGATCTCCACTGTCAGGCCTTTCTTCGAGCGAATCACGTCCAGCGGCCGCAGCGCGTTGCCGGCGATGGCGTTTTCCACCGCCGGCACCAGCACGCGCAGCCGCACCGGCAGGCGGGCCTGCACGATCATCTGGGCGAGTGCCAGCGCGTGCGCGGCGCCGCCCATGTCCTTCTTCATCAGCTTCATGCCCTCGGCGCTCTTGATGTCCAGCCCGCCGGTGTCGAAACACACGCCCTTGCCGACCAGCGTCACCCTGGGATGCTTCGCGTCGCCCCAGGTCAGGTCGATCAGCCGCGGCGCGTCGGCCGCGGCGCGGCCCACGGCGTGGATCAGCCCGTAGCCGCCCTTCAGCAGCGCGTCGCCGACGATCACGCGCGCGCGCATCTTGTGCTGGCGCGCCATCCGCACCGCGGCCTGCGCCAGCGCGCTCGGCCCCATGTCCTGCGCCGGCGTGTTGATGAGGTCGCGCGCCAGCGCCTCGGCATCCACCGCGCGCAGCACGGCGGCGCGATCCACGCCTCGCGGCCAGACGAGCTGCGCCGGCGCGCGCTCGGGCTTGCGGTAGCGGGTGAACTGGTAGGCGCCGATGCCCCAGGCCAACGCAAGACGCGCCGCGACCTCGGCGCCGAGGTCCCCGACCTGCCAAACGCCGGCCGGCAGCCGCATCGGCAAGCTGGCCAGGCGCCAGAAGTCCGTGCTGCTGCCGTCGCCGGCGAACACGAACACCGCATGCGGCGCCTCCTCGCCCGGCAGAAGAAGCAAGTCGCCCGGCTTGCCCTTGAACGCGTTGCCCTGCACCCAGTCGCGCCGCGGCGCCGGCAGCGCGCGCAGCCACGCGGCAACGCCAGCGGCGGGCAGGGGCAGCAGGACGCGCGCACCGCGCGGCGAGGAGGCAAAGGCGGAAGGAGTCATCGTTGAAGTTCCCCGGAACGGCTCGGAGCAAAGGCCGCGATTGTCCATCACAGGCGCCTCGCCTGCCGTGCGAAACTGGGCCCGTTCGAATCGGCACGACCTTTTCCGGGTTCCGCCCGAGGCTGTCGCGAAGCGCAGTCGCCGTCGCCGCGATTGCGCCGCGCCGCCCCCGCGCGCCGTTGCCTGGCCGTTATCTCAAGGAGACCGCAACGCTGTTCCCCGCCACCCTCGCCGGCAGCCTGCCCAAGCCCTCCTGGCTCGCCGAGACCAGCAAGCTCTGGCCGCAGTGGCGCGCGCAGGGCGAGCAGCTTGCCGAGGCCAAGCGCGACGCCACCCTGCTGTGGCTGAAACTGCAGGAGGACGCGGGGCTGGACATCGTCGGCAACGGCGAGCAGTCGCGGCAGCACTTCGTGCACGGCTTCCTCGAAGCGGTGGAGGGCACCGACTTCGAGCACAAGGTCGAAATCGGCATCCGCGCCGACCGCTACAAGGCGATGGTGCCGCAGGTGGTCGGCCCGCTTCGCCTGCGCGGCCGCGTGCACGCGACCGAGGCGCGGCTGACGCGCGCCCACACGGGCAAGCAGCTGAAGTTCACCCTGCCCGGGCCAATGACGATCGTCGACACCGTGGCCGACCGCCACTACGGCGATCGCGTCAAGCTCGCCTTCGCCTTCGCCGAATTGCTGAAGCAGTAAGCCCGGGCGTTACAGGCCGCCGGCGTCGACGTGATCCAGTTCGACGAGCCGGCCTTCAACGTCTACATGAAGGAGGCCGCCGACTGGGGTGTCGCCGCGCTCGAACGCGCCGCCGAGGGCCTTTCCTGCACGACCGCCGTGCACATCTGCTATGGCTACGGCATCCAGGCCAACGTCGACTGGAAGGCCAGCCTGGGCCACGAATGGCGGCAGTACGAGCAGGTGTTCCCGGCGCTGGCGAAGAGCACGATCCAGCAGGTGTCGCTGGAGTGCATCCACTCGCACGTGCCGATGGAACTGATGCGGCTGCTCGACGGCAAGGACGTGCTGGTCGGCGTGATCGACGTGGCCTCGAACACGGTGGAGACGCCGGAGGAAGTGGCCGACACGATCGGCCGCGCGCTGCAGTACGTCGCCCGCGAGAAGCTCTATGCCTGCACCAACTGCGGCATGGCGCCGATGCCGCGCGAGGTCGCGCTGGCGAAGCTGGAAGCGCTGGCGACGGGGGCGGCGCTGGCGCGGGAACGATACGACCAGTTCACGCCATGATCCGTCGATGGCTGCGGCGGAACACCCAAAAGATACCCGGCAGATGCCGGGCTCCTTTCGGGCGACGCTTTGGTCGATCAGTGCCGACGCCGCCCGGCGACGACCAGACCCGCGAGAGCAAGCCCGACGAGCACGAGGGAGGCCGGTTCCGGCACGCGGTTGTCGAGTTGCACGCGTACGTTGTCGATATAGAAGCCCTGTGCATTGGGGGCCGCTGTGCCGCTGAGGCGAAATAGGAACGTCTGCACCGGCACGCCATTGGGATGCAGAAGCGGCTGGTTGGCGGCGTAGAAGGACTCCCAGCTCTTGATCGTCGCCACGAGCGAGTTGTTCAGATAGACCTTGGCGACATCGTTGAACGCGCCGTCGTAGAAATCGATCTCATACCGCAGATTCGCCCACTGGCTGAAGCCGATCGTGCCCAGCGTCATCGGGCCGACGAAATTGCCGCCAGCATCGACGTCAAAGGTGCTGACCTCAACGCCGCCTGCCTTGCTTTCAAGCGCGATGAAGCCCTGGCGCGCGCCCAGCCCATTGTCCGGGCTGATCGTTATGCGAGCGCCTGAATCAAACGCGTCAAGAATCGACCGAAAATCGAAAGAGCCGATGAATCGGCTGTACGACGCGCCGGTCGAGCTTTCTCCAGCGAAGTACTGGGGCTGACTGTTGGTCGGGTTCGCGGGGGTCATCCCCGTGCCGCCGGGCCTCGGCGCAAAGGGCATGTCGCTGAACGAACCCGACGTCGTATTGTTCGACAGCCGCAGCGCCTTGTTGCCCGCGCCGAGGTCGACGACCTCCTGGGTGTAGCTCCCGGTGACGGCCCAACCGCCCTGGCCGTTGACGGAACCCGTTGTAAACGCGTTGAAGTCGGTGAAGTGCGTCGTCACGGGCGCCGCCTGCAGACCCGCCGTGGCGAACGTAACGGCGGCCGCTACCGCCACGGCGCGTAGCCTTCCTGCCTGTGCTATTGGCATCCTTGAACCTCGCCAGTATCAACTGCAAACTGCAGCCGATGATTGCACGCAAGAGCCATGCCTGCGCGTTCAACTTCGCCAGGATTTTCATACACTTACGCAATTCCGCTTCCGTCTTGAGACTCGGGCTCATGCGCGGACTGTCAAGAATTTAGACGACAAGCCGACAATCCGGGTTCGGGTTCGCCAGCAGGATGAGGATGGCACGACAAACGGCCGGCAAGTAGCTCGGCAGTGACGAAAGCCGTTTCGTCTCCGGCTCAACCTCGCCTTGCTCGAAGCGCCTTCGGCCGGACGTCGTCGCCCAGATTGAAGCGCTGGCGGCGAATGGCGTAGCGGCGCTGGTGTCAAGACGGTTCTTCTTGATCCCCAAGAGTAAACGGCCCCGCCAAGGCGGGGCTGTTTAGGTGCGGCGGAAGCGCCCTATCCGCGCCGACGACGCATCGCCGCAAGGCCCGCAAGTCCAACACCAAGCAGGGCCATCGTGCCCGGCTCCGGCACCGTGCCCTGACGCTGGACCTCGAAGTTGTAGGACGCCGAGTTCTGGCCGATCGTCCAGCTGATGTTGTCGACCGCGCCGGTGAATACGCCGTTCCATCCCGAACCAACACCCGCCGAGAAGCCGACCACGACTGCGCGTGCGAGCGCCGTGTCTGCCTGCCACTGCCCGAGGGTCACGTTGTAACCTCCAGTCGCAAACCCCAAGGCGCCGAAACTCCACAAGTTCGTCGATGCGCCGATCACGTCGGTGACCCACTGATCGGTGAGCGTCGGAAGCGAGTTATAGGCGCGCTCAAACACGAGCCCAGCGCGATCTGCGCCCGTCAACGGATCGCCATCCAGGTCGAGCAGCACGCGCAACGCCGGGTGCTGAACGGCGGGATTCGTGCTCGTCGAGACCCGGTACCAGTCGTAGCCGAAACTGCTCAGTTGCGAGAACGAGCCGAGCGACGCACCCGAATAGAAGTTTCCGGAGATATTCACGGCGCTCGGCAGGAACTCGATATCTGCCTTGGCGGAGCCGCTCAGGCTGCTGAAGTAGGCCGAGCCATTGCCGGAGCGCGGATACGAGTCGTTGATGCCGACGACACCGCTATTGCGCACGTTGTTGTAGTACCAGCCTGTGCTGCCGACGGCCTGGCCCTGGTTCGTCGTGCCGGCATTGGTGAAGTTGTCGCCGGGCGCAGGGTTGTTCGCCAACACGATCGCGGCTTCCGCAGTCGTGAGCGCGGCGAGAGAAAGCGTGCAGGCAACGATGGCGGTCGCGAGGGTTTGCCTTGGCTGCATGTCGATAACTCCTGTCGAAGCTGGGGTCTTGCCTGGTGGTGCAACTCGCGTGCGTAGGAATGCAAATTACGGGCCTGCCTCGGCTTGGCCTTTGGTAAACCACGCACTTAGAGCGTGACCGCCACCCGTCAGGCGGCCGATGACGCCGTCCCTGTAAAAAGTTTCGACATGGCGCTGCGGCGTCTTGCCGGCTCCGTGACAACTGCCCGCCGATCCGCCGCCGTGAGGCTCCGCCAAGAGGGCGTCACTAAGCCCTTGATGCCGCCGTCCGCGCTGCCGCGACTCGCTGCACGTCCCGCGTCCAGGCGGAGACCTCGCGCCAATGATGTCGCCCCCACTGCGGCATGGCGCTGAAGGAAGTGATTTGCGAACCTCATCCCACGCTCGACGGCATGCCTTGAAGCCAAGGCGTCTCGTAGCGGCGAACGAACGCCCGTGCCTCAGCGAAACGGGCCGCGTGTCCAGCTTCAGCACCGCAGCGGCTGCGCCATGGCCTGCGAGGCCGCTGCCAGCGCCTCGCGCAGCCGCTCGTTGCCTCGCATGCGCGTGACGAAACCCCGCTCCTGCGGCGCCCAGCGGGCGCGGACGGTCTGCACCAGCGCCTCGCGCTCGGCGTGCGGCCATGCGGCGAGATCGTCGATCCGCGCCAGGATCGGCGCGAACTGCGCGAAGCCTTTCCGTCCGACCGCGCTCCAGCGCGACAACTCCACGCCGAGCACGCCGGCTATCCGCTGGGAAAGCCGCTGCAACGCCTCGGCGCGGC
>CALGWX010000267.1 GCA_937936215.1 uncultured Burkholderiaceae bacterium
CGCGGCGCGCTCGGGCACTGGATCAGGATCCGCAACACCAAGATCGACAACTACCAGTGCATCGTGCCGACCACCTGGAACGCCGGCCCGCGCGACCCGAAGAACCAGATCGGCGCCTACGAGGCCAGCCTGATGAACACCAAGATGGCCGTGCCCGACCAGCCGCTGGAGATCCTGCGCACGATCCACAGCTTCGACCCGTGCCTGGCCTGCGCTACGCACGTGATCTCGCCGCAGGGCGAGGAGATCACGCGCGTCACGGTGCGCTGAGAGCGAGGAGGCCGCCATGGCAGCAGTGAGCAAAGCGGCGGGCGGCGAGCACGCCGTCTACGTGTGGGAGGCGCCGGTCCGCCTGTGGCACTGGGTGATGATGCTGGCGATGTTCGTGCTCATCGGCACCGGCTTCCTGATCGGCGTGCCGCCGCCGTCGGTGCCGGGCGAGGCATCCGACAACTTCTGGTTCGGCTACATCCGCTTCCTGCACTTCGCCGCCGGCTACATCTTTGCGGTGTTCTTCGTGCTGCGGGTGTACTGGGCCATCGTTGGCAACAAGTACGCGCGCGAGATCTTCATCGTGCCGTACTCGCTGTTCACGCCCACCTTCTGGAAGGGCTTCTTCGACGACGTGGTGTTCTACCTTTACCTGAAGAAAGAGCCGGGCAGCTACGAGGGCCACAACCCGATGGCGGCGCTGGCGATGTTCTTCATGTACGTGCTCGGCGCGATCTGGATGATCCTGTCCGGCTTCGCGCTGTACGGTGAGGGCGCCGGCATGGGCAGCTGGCAGTTCCGCTGGTTCACGTCGTGGCTGCAGCCGCTGGTGGGCGACAGCCAGCAGCTGCACACCTATCACCGGCTCGGCATGTGGTACCTGATCATCTTCTCGTTGGTCCACATCTACATGGTGTTCCGGCAGGACGTGTTCACCAAGGAGACGATCATCAGCACGATGATCAACGGTTGGCGCGTTCGCAAGCCTTGAACCTCGCAGCGATGATGATCATGGCGCGCAGCAAGCCGGCGGCGCGCGGACCCGCGGCAGCGGGACCGTCGCGCATGCCGCGCACGCCGCGGCCGGAGAGCCGCCGCACGCCGGTGCATCCGGGCTACTTCCTCGACACGCGGTTCCTGAAGCCGCTGGGCATCACCCAGCAGGCGCTGGCCACGGCGCTCGGCATCTCCCGCCGGCGCGTCAACGAACTGATCCGCGGCCATCGCGGCATCACCGCCGACACCGCCGTGCGTCTGGCGCGCTACTTCGGCAACGAGGCGACCTTCTGGATGCAGCTGCAGTGCGACTGGGACCTGCACGAGGCCGCCAAGCGGCTGCAAATCTAGCCCGCGTTTTTTCGCCGGGGCGCGGTAACGACGCCGCGGCTCGGTAGGCACAGTCAAAGGCCGGTGGGCCTTTGCGGTCTCTTACACAAGATCGCCGGCCCGGCGCCGCGCAAGACCCCGTCGCCTCGCCAAGCCCAAGGGATTCCGGCTCGCCGGCCGCAAGTACCTGTCGAAGCGTGGCCATGAGCGCCTTCGGGGCGATCTCGTGAACGATTTGGGCTGGGCGGCAAGCTAGCGGCCGTTCCAGCGCGTCCAGCGGCAACTTGCTTGGCGGCGGCCTGTTCTGTGCTGCGCCGCGATAGCGAGCGCTAAGCCATTGAGCCACCGAGGATTCGTAGCGGCTGCTTGGCACTTGGCATGTAACTTGTCTCCGATCGCAGTCGTCGCGTCAGCCAGCACACGACGGCGGATAAAAGGAGACAAGCCCATGGCAGTGACTTTCTATGACGTGATGCGTCAGCAGGGCGTTTCGCGGCGCAGCTTCCTGAAGTTCTGCAGCCTGACCGCGACCTCGCTCGGCCTCGGTTCGGCGGCGCCACAGATCGCCCACGCGATGCAGACCAAGCCGCGCACGCCGGTACTCTGGTTGCATGGGCTCGAATGCACCTGCTGCAGCGAGTCGTTCATCCGCTCGGCGCACCCGCTCGCCAAGGACGTCGTGCTGTCGATGCTGTCGCTCGACTACGACGACACGCTGATGGCGGCGGCCGGGCATCAGGCCGAGGCGATCTTCGAGGACATCATCCGCGAATACAAAGGCAACTACATCGTCGCCGTCGAGGGCAACCCGCCGCTGGCGCAGGACGGCATGTCCTGCATCCACGCCGGTCGGCCCTTCGTCGAAAAGCTCAAGGAGGTTTCGAGCGGAGCCAAAGCGGTGATCGCTTGGGGCGCGTGCGCGTCGTGGGGCTGCGTGCAGGCGGCCAAGCCCAATCCGACCCGCGCCACACCGATCGACAAGGTCATCCTCGACAAGCCGATCATCAAGGTGCCGGGCTGCCCGCCGATCCCGGAGGTGATGACCGCGGTCGTGACGTACATGTTGACGTTCGACCGAATCCCGGAACTCGACCGGCAAGGCCGGCCCAAGATGTTCTACGGCCAGCGAATCCACGACAAGTGCTATCGCCGGCCGCACTTCGACGCCGGCCAGTTCGTCGAAACTTGGGACGACGACGGCGCGCGCAAGGGCTACTGCCTGTACAAGATGGGGTGCAAGGGCCCGACGACGTATAACGCCTGCTCGACGACGCGCTGGAACGAGGGCGTGAGTTTCCCGATCCAGTCCGGTCACGGCTGCATCGGCTGCTCCGAGGACGGCTTCTGGGACAAGGGCTCGTTCTACGACCGGCTCACCAACATCAAGGACTTCGGTGTCGAGGCGAACGCCGACCGCGTCGGTGGCACGCTCGCGGGCGTCGCGGGTGCGGCAGTCGTCGCGCACGCGGCCGTGTCGGCGATCCGGCGCGCCGCGCAGGGCAACAACAGCCAGAGCAACAAGGGGGGGAACTGACATGGGCGCGTACGAGACCCAAGGCTTCAAGCTCGACAACAGCGGCAAGCGCGTCGTCGTCGATCCGGTCTGCCGCATCGAGGGGCATCTGCGCGTCGAGGTCAACCTCGACCGCGCCAACGTGATCCGCAACGCCGTGTCGAGCGGAACGATGTGGCGCGGCCTCGAGGTGATCCTGAAGGGCCGCGACCCGCGCGACGCCTGGGCGTTCACCGAGCGGATCTGCGGGGTGTGCACGGGCACGCACGCGCTGGCCAGCGTGCGAGCGGTCGAGGACGCGCTGGGCATGCAGATCCCGGAAAACGCGAACTCGATTCGCAACATCATGCAGCTGAACCTTCAGGTGCACGACCATCTGGTGCACTTCTACCATCTACACGCACTCGACTGGGTCGACGTGATTTCGGCGCTGAAGGCCGATCCGAAGAAGACCTCGGAGCTGGCGCAGTCGATCAGCAACTGGCCGATGTCGTCGCCCGGCTACTACCGCGACCTGCAGTTGCGGCTCAAGAAGTTCGTCGACAGCGGCCAGCTCGGCCCGTTCCGCAACGGCTACTGGGGCAATCCGGCCTACAAGCTGCCTCCCGAGGCGAACCTGATGGCCGTCGCGCATTACCTGGAAGCGCTCGACTTCCAGAAGGAGATCGTCAAGATCCACACGATCTTCGGCGGCAAGAACCCGCACCCGAACTGGCTGGTCGGCGGCGTGCCGTGCGCGATCAACATCCACGATACCGGTGCGGTCGGCGCGATCAACATGGAGCGGCTGAACATGGTGTCGAAGATCATCGACGACACCATCGCATTCGTCGACCAGGTTTACCTTCCGGATGTCGTCGCCATCGGCTCGTTCTACAAGGACTGGCTGTACGGCGGCGGGCTCAGCAGCAAGTCGGTATTGGCCTACGGCGACATCCCAGACCGGGCCAACGACCACTCGGCGAAGAACATGCTGCTGCCGTCGGGTGCAATCATCAACGGCGATCTTTCGCGCATACATGACGTCGATCTCCGCGACCCCGAGCAGATCCAGGAGTTCGTCACCCATGCCTGGTACAAGTACCCGGACGAGAGCAAGGGGCTGCATCCCTGGGACGGTGTGACCGAGCCCAATTACGTGCTCGGGCCGAAAACCCAAGGCACGCGCACGCGGATCGACGCGCTCGACGAAAGCGCCAAGTACTCGTGGATCAAGGCGCCGCGTTGGCGCGGCCAGGCGATGGAAGTCGGACCGCTTGCGCGCTACATCGTCGGCTACGCACAGAAAAATCCCGAGTTCAAGGAGCCGGTCGACAAACTGCTGAAAGACCTCGGCTTGCCCTTGACGGCGCTGTTTTCCACCCTCGGCCGCACTGCGGCGCGCGCGCTCGAGGCGTCATGGGCCGCGCACAAGCAAAAGTACTTTTTCGACAAACTGATCGCGCGGCTGAAAGCGGGCGACCTCAGTACCGCCAACGTGGACAAGTGGGACCCCGCGAGCTGGCCAAAGGAAGCCAAGGGCGTCGGCTGGGCAGAAGCGCCGCGGGGCGCGCTCGGCCACTGGATCCGGATCAAGGACACCAAGATCGACAACTATCAATGCGTCGTGCCGACCACGTGGAACGGCAGCCCGCGCGATCCGAAGGGGCAGATCGGTGCGTTCGAGGCGTCGCTGATGAACACGCCGCTGGCAAAGGCCGACGAGCCGCTGGAAATCCTGCGCACGATCCACAGCTTCGATCCGTGCCTGGCCTGTTCGACGCACGTGATCGCGGCCGATGGCAGCGCGACGACGCAGGTCAAAGTGTGCTGAGCGAGGAGGGTGAACATGTCGCGAATCGATTCGGCTTCCGCGACCGGTGTCGACGAGGTCGCCGTTGCGCACGCGCCGGCGCTAAAGGCCATCTACGTGTACGAGGCGCCCGTTCGCCTGTGGCACTGGATCAACGCGCTGGCGATCACGACGCTGGCGGTGACCGGGTATCTGATCGGTTCGCCGCCGCCGTCGGTGCCGGGAGAGGCGAGCGCGAACTTCCTGTTCGGCTATTTGCGCTTCGCGCACTTTGCGGCCGGCTATGTGCTGGCGATCGGACTGCTGGTGCGCCTTTACTGGGCGCTGGTCGGTAACTCGCACGCGCGCGAGCTGTTCAGCGTGCCGGTGTTCACGGCCGCCTACTGGCGTGAGGTGGGCGCGATGCTGATGTGGTATTCGTTCCTGCGCCGGGCGCCGAACCGCTACGTCGGCCACAACCCGCTGGCGCGCCTGGCGATGTTCACCGGTTTCCTGCTGGTTTCGGTGTTCATGGTGATCACCGGCTTCGCGCTGTACGGCGAGGGCGCGCAGGAGGGACACTGGGCGCACCGGCTCTTCACTTCCTGGGTCGTGCCGTTGTTCGGCCAGTCGCAGGACGTGCACACCTGGCATCACCTCGGCATGTGGCTGATCATCACCTTCGTGATCTTTCACGTGTACGCGGCGATCCGCGAGGACATCATGGGTCGCCAGAGCGTCGTCAGCACGATGGTCAGCGGCTACCGGATGTTCAAGGACTGACGGTTCTCAGCGTTGCCGTCGCGGCGCGGGCACTTGCCGCACTGCGCCGCGCATGCCAGACTTTTTTTTAGGGCCGCTCGTTAGTCGGCTGTTGTCCGCGATGCGGCCCGACCGCGGGACCGCATGAAGAAGCAGCTGCCGTCGATCCTCGTCGTTGACGACGAAGTGCGTTCGCAAGAGGCGCTGCGGCGCACGCTGGAAGATGACTTCGTCGTGCACTGCGCGGGAAGCGCTACACAGGCGCGCGCGATCCTCGAACGCGAGTTCATTCAAGTCGTCCTGACGGATCAGCGCATGCCCGGCCAGACCGGCGTCGAGTTCCTGAAACAGGTCCGACGCGAGTGGCCCGAGGTGATCCGCATCGTCATTTCGGGCTACACGGACGCCGAGGACATCATCGCCGGCGTCAACGAAGCGGGCATCTACCAGTACCTTCTGAAGCCGTGGCAACCGGACCACCTGCTGCTGACGCTGAAAAACGCGGTGCAGCTGTACGAGCTGCAGAACGAGAACCAGCGGCTTGCACTCGAACTGCGCTCGGGTGTGGACACGCTGCGCAAGCGTGTCGACGAAAAGCGTGCGCGCGCGGCGCGTGCTTTCGACTTCGACCGGATCGTGCGCGCGCCGGATAGCCCGATGAACGAGGTGATCGACCTCGCGCGGCGGATCGCGCCCTACGACGTCGCCGTGCTGTTGACCGGTGAATCGGGCACCGGCAAGGAGCTGCTGGCCCGGGCGATCCACTACGCGAGCGCTCGCCAAGGCGGCGCGTTCGTCGTCGAGAACTGCGCGGCGCTGCCGGACCAGCTGCTCGAAAGCGAGCTCTTCGGTCACAAGCGCGGCGCGTTTACCGGCGCGTTCGAGGACCGTATCGGCCTGTTTCAGCAGGCCGATGGCGGCACGATCTTTCTCGACGAGATCGGCGATACGTCGCCGCAGTTCCAGGTGAAGCTGCTGCGGGCCCTGCAGGGCGGCGAGATCCGCCCTGTCGGCAGTTCCCGCGCGCTGCGGGTCGACGTGCGCGTGCTGGCGGCAACCAATCGCGACCTCGAGGAGGACGTGCGTGCCGGCCGTTTCCGCGAGGATCTTTACTACCGGCTGGCGGCGGTCACCCTGCATACACCGCCGCTGCGCGAACGCGCGCAGGACATCCCGCTCATTGCGCAGGAACTGCTGGCACGCACCGCGGAGGCACTCGGCAAACGCGTCGATCCGCTGTCGGACGAGCTGACGGCGTGTCTGACGCGTTACCGCTGGCCGGGCAACGTGCGCGAACTGGCCAACGAGATCCAGCGCGTGGTGGCGCTGGCCCCGGACACGAAGCTCACGCCCGACCTGCTGAGCCCGCGCGTACGTCTTGCCGCCGCCGACGCGGACGAGGAGCGCGAGCTGTCGCTGGTTTCCAGACTCGACGGTTCACTGCGCGAACGGATGGATCGGCTCGAGGCGCAGGTGCTGCGCGAGGCGTTGCTGCGCCATCGCGGCAACAAGACGCGCGCGGCGCGGGAACTCGGGTTGTCGCGCGTCGGTCTGCGCGCGAAGCTGACGCGCTATGGACTTGGCCGGAGCTGAGCGATGAACCTGCTGTGGTTGCAGTCGGGCGGATGTGGCGGCTGCTCGATGTCGCTGCTGAGCCACCCGGCGTCCGACCTCTTTGCGCTGCTGCAGGGCGCGGGCATCGAGGTCGCCTGGCATCCGAGCTTGTCGGAGCAGTCCGCCGACGAGGTGCTCGCGCTGCTGGCGGCGTTCGAACGCGAAGACATCGCGCTCGACCTGTTGTGCGTCGAAGGTTCGCTGCTGCGCGGACCCGAGGGCAGCGGCGGCTTCCACCGCATGGCCGGCAGCGGGAGGCCGATGGTCGAGGTGGTCGCCGCGCTTGCCGCACGCGCGCTTCACGTGTTGGCGATCGGAACCTGCGCGGCGTACGGCGGTATCACCTCGGCGGGCAACAACCCTGCCGATGCCTGCGGGCTGCAGTACGACGGCGACGTGCGAGGCGGTGTGCTCGGCGCCGGGTTTCGCGCCCGTGGCGGGCTGCCGGTGATCAACGTCGCGGGTTGCCCGACGCATCCGGGCTGGATCGTCGAAACGCTGCTGGCACTCGGCCTCGGCGACCTGCGCGAGCAAGACCTCGACGCACTCGGGCGGCCTCGCTTCTACGCCGAGCGACTCGTGCATCACGGCTGCCCGCGCAACGAGTTCTACGAGTTCAAGGCGAGCGCCGAGAAGCCGTCGGACCAAGGCTGCCTGATGGAGCACATGGGCTGCAAGGGCACGCAAGCGCACGCCGACTGCAACACACGGCCGTGGAACGGCGAAGGATCGTGCCTGCGCGGGGGCTATCCCTGCATCGCCTGCACCGAACCGGGATTCGAGGAACCCGGGCATCCCTTCTTTCAAACACCCAAGATCGCGGGCATTCCGATCGGCCTGCCTTCGGACATGCCGAAGGCGTGGTTCGTCGCGCTGGGCGCGCTGTCGAAGTCGGCCACGCCGCGCCGCGTGCGCGAGAACGCGGTGTCGTTCCGCGCGAGCGTGCCGCCGGCGATCCGCAAGACGGGCCTCAAGTAGGCCGCCGGCGATGTCGCGCCTCGTTGTCGGGCCGTTCAACCGGGTCGAAGGCGATCTCGAGGTCACGCTCGATGTCGATGACGGACGCATCGCGGCCGCACGCGTGAACTCGCCGCTGTTCCGCGGCTTCGAGCAGATCCTGATCGGCAAGCATCCGATGGATGCGCTGACCTTCGTGCCTCGCATCTGCGGTATCTGCTCGGTTGCGCAATCGGCGGCGGCGGCCAGTGCGCTGGCCGCCGCCGCGGCGATCCGGCCCCAGCCGAACGGCCAGATCTGCGCGGCGCTGACGCTGGCGGTCGAGAACGTCGCCGATCACCTTTCGCACTTCGTACTGTTTTTCATGCCGGATTTCGCGCGCGCCGAATACGCCGGCCGTCACTGGCATGCGCCGATGGTCCGGCGCTTTCGCGCGATCAGCGGCGAGGCGCGGCAAGAGGCGTTGCCTGCGCGCGCAAAGCTTTTGCAGTGCCTCGCTTTCCTCGCCGGCAAATGGCCGCACACCGGGTCGCTGCAACCGGGCGGCACGGCCCAGCCGGTCGGGCCGTCGGAGCGGCTGCGCATCTACGCGCTGCTGCGCGAGTTCCGCGCGTTTGCGGAACGCGTGCTGTTCGGCGCTTCGCTCGAAGCGGTGGCCTCGATCGAGACGACATCGGCGCTGCGGGCGTGGGCAGGTCAAGCGACGCGCGGCGACTTCGGTCGCTTTCTGATGGTCGCCGACGATCTGGATCTTTGGCACTGCGGCCGCGCCGATGACCGCTTCCTCAGTTACGGCGCCTACGCGCTGCCGGAGGGCCACTTGTTTCCCGGCGGCGTGTGGGACGGCGGTGCGCAGGCGTTCGACGCCGCCGAGATCGCCGAGGACGTCAGCCATGCGTGGATGGGCGGCGAAGAAGTCCTCGCACCTTCGGCCGGCGTGACGGAACCGCAACCCGACAAGGCGGGCGCGTACACGTGGTGCAAGGCGCCGCGTCTGCGCGGACGGACGATGGAAGTCGGGGCGCTCGCACGGCAGATGGTCGCCGGACATCCGCTGGTGCGCGATCTCGTCGCGCAACACGGCGGTAGCGTTGCGGCACGGGTGGTCGCGCGGTTGCTGGAAATTGCGTTGCTCGTACCCGCGATGGAGCGCTGGACGCTGCGCATCGAGCCGGAACAGCCTTTTTGCGATCAGGTCACGCTGCCCGACGAGGGGCAAGCCGCCGGGCTCGTCGAAGCGGCGCGCGGATCGCTCGGCCACTGGCTGAGCATCCGTGGCGGCAGGCTCGTCCGTTACCAGATCGTCGCGCCGACGACGTGGAATTTTTCGCCGCGCGACCGGCTCGGCGCCCCCGGCCCGCTGGAAACGGCGCTCGTCGGATTGCCGGTGCCCGCGAACGGATCCGTGCCCGCGCGGGTGCAGCACGTGGTGCGGTCATTCGATCCCTGCATGGTGTGCACCGTGCATTGAACGGCGATGGAACCGCGCCGACTCAGCCGCGATCAGCCGATGCCCGCGGGTCCGCTGCGCGGGCCGGATGGCGTCGACGATCAGGCGTGGGTCAGCGTGATCCAGAAAATGGACGAGGTCTACGCCGACCTGCTGCGCTATGAAGTCGAACTCGAGGAGAAGAACGCCGCGCTGGAAGAGAAACAGCGCTTCATCGCGTCGATCCTGGGCTCGATGTCGGACATCCTGGTCGTCTGCGACCGGGTCGGCACGATCCAGGACGTGAACGCGTCGCTCGTGCAGCTGACCGGGCGCAGCGAGCAGGCCCTGCGCGGCGCGTCGGTGCTCGATCTGTTTGCCGAAACGGCTGCGCGCGATCTGGTGCGGCGGATCATCCAGGAGGGTCAACCGCGCCACGACTGCGAACTGACGATCACCACCGCCGGCGGGCAGACGACGGCGATGTCGCTGAACTTCACGGCGCGCGTGTCGGCCGCGGGCAAGCTCGTGGGCAGCGTGATCACCGGGCGTCCGGTCGGCGAGTTACGCCGTGCGTACGAGGCGCTGCGCGTGGCGCACGAAGAACTGAAGCGCACGCAGCAGCAGCTGCTGCATGTCGAGAAGATGGCGTCGCTCGGGCGGCTGGTCGCCGGTGTGGCGCACGAACTGAACAATCCGCTCAGCTTCGTGCTCGGAAACGTGCACGCGATCCGCCGCTACGCGCAGCGCCTTCACAAGTATCTGGAACGGCTACATGCCGGCGCAGCGCCGGCGGAAGTGGAGCGCTTGCGCGAAGAGTTGCGGATCGACCGCATCGTCGCCGATCTCGAGCCGCTGATCGACGGGACGGTCGAGGGTGCCGAGCGCTCGCGCGCCATCGTCGACAGCCTGAAGCGATTCTCGGCGATGGATCGCGAGGAATCGACGAACTTCGATTTGGCGGAAATCGTCGAGCGCGCGGTGCACTGGGTGCAGAAGGCCGCACCAACGCGGTTCGACGTGCGCGTGCGTATGGCACCGGGCATCGAGATCGCCGGCTCGCCTTCGCAACTGCAGCAAGTGGTGATGAATCTCGTCAACAACGCGCTCGACGCGGTTGCCGGGCGGACGGTGCAGCGTCTGGACATCGAGGCGACGTGCCAAGGCGGTCGGGTCGACGTCACGTTCCACGACAGCGGGCCCGGGATCGCGCAGGATGTGCTGCCGCGCGTGTTCGACCCGTTTTTCACGACCAAACCGGTCGGCAAGGGGACAGGGCTGGGGCTATCGATCAGCTACGGCATCGTGCAGCGGCATGGCGGGAACCTGGCTGCGAGCAATCATCCGGAGGGCGGTGCGCTGTTCACGATGACCTTGCCGCTGGCGCGGGAAAGCCGCTAGCCACTCGATGCGCATCTGTGAAAGCGCGCTTGCCATCGGCGGCGCCGGGCCGCGATGGCAAATCCCTGATTTCGATCGACATGCCGACGATGGCACGTGTCTGGCTTGGGTGAAACCCGCTGGCGTAGGTCAAAAGCTGGCCGAGCCGGACATGACGCGGCTGCGAAGAAAACGATCGGGTATTTGCGGCCGAGCGCGCGCCGGCCACGAGGCCAGATGCGGTCCGAGCGCTCGCACGCTTGAAGCGGTTGACGGTAATCAATGCGCAGGCCCACTGGGGAAGTACTTTTCGCCCGGACATGTGTAACGCGACCTGTAACGCCCCGCACGGGCATGCTGCCCAAGTTCTGGTGCTCGGTATCGGCAACGTGCTGTGGGCCGACGAGGGTTTCGGCGTGCGCGCGGTCGAGGCGCTGCACGACGCCTACGAGATGCCTGCCGACGTCGAACTGCTCGACGGCGGCACGCAAGGTCTGCTGTTGCTCGACCCGGTTTGCTCGGCGCGCCGGGTGCTCGTCTTCGACGCGATCGATTTCGGGCTTGCACCGGGCACACTGCGCGTGCTGCGCGATCGCGAAGTACCGGCATGGGCCGGAACGAAGATGAGCCTGCACCAGCAGAGCTTCCACGAGCTGCTCGCGATCGCCGATCTGCAGGGTCGCTTCCCGGCGTCGCTGACGCTGATCGGCGTGCAGCCCGAACGGCTCGCCGACTTCGGCGGCAGCCTCAGCGAAGCCGTGCGCGCGCAGCTTGCGCCGGCGGTCGCTGCGGCGGTCGAGGAACTGGCCGCGTGGGGCTACGCGCCGCGCGCGCGCAGCTCGCCGCCGGCGCAGCGGCTGAACGCCGCGGCGCTCCGGCTGGACGCTTACGAATCGGGCCGGCCGCCGGAAGAGCTCGCCTGCCGTCACGGCGACGCCCGCTTTCTGAACATCCGTCACGCGCTGCTCGCGAAGGAGGATCGCTGATGTGCATCGGCATCCCCATGCGGATCGAAAGCGTCGAGGGCACGCGTGCGGTGGCCGTGCGCGAGATGCCCGACGGGACGATCGACCGGCAGGTGCTGGACATGCTGATCGTCGGCCCGCAGCCGGCCGGCACCTGGGTGCTGGCCTTCCACGGCGCCGCGCGCCGCGTGCTCGAGGCGACCGAGGCGAGGCAGATCGACGACGCGCTCGCCGCGCTCGCACTGGCGCTCGACGGCGGCGAGGCGGCAGCACCGGCCCTCGATGCGCTGTTCGCCGACCTGGTCGACCGCGAGCCGCAGCTGCCGGAACATCTTCGCCAATCCTGAGACGGGAGACCCGCGCATGAACGTGCAAGCCCCCGCCGCCGCGCCGCGCGCGCTGCACCCGCTGCTGGCGCGGCTGGTCGAGACCACGTCGGCAGCCGTGCTGGAGCCCGACGGCTTCGACGCCTGGGTCAGCGCGCCGGGGCCGGCGCTGCTGGTGTTCACCGAGGACCCGGTGCTGTATCGGGAAACGCTCGACCTGGCGGTCATCGTGCCCGAGCTGGCGCGGGCGTTCCCGAGCCGCTTCCGCACCGGCGTGCTGCTGCCGGCGGCGGCGCGCGCGGTCGCGCCGCGTTACGGCTTTCGCCGCTGGCCGGCGCTGGTGCTGCTGAAGGACGGCCGCTATGTCGGCGCCATCGACGGCCTGCGCGAATGGCAGGTCTTCGTCGACGAGCTGGCCGCGCTGCTGGCCGCCGAGCCCACCCGGCCGCCGGCGATCGGCATCGCCGTTGCCGCCGCGGGCGAGCCCGCGGGCCGCAGCTGTCACTGAACGCTGTCGAGAGAGGAAGGCCATGAAAGAGTTCCCGATCCCGGTGCGCTCCGCCAGCGACATCCTCGGCGCCGGTTCGCAGCCGGTCGACGAAGGCTTCAACTACATGCCGTTCCCGCTCGAGGTGCCGACCTTCTCGATGCCGGAGGTGCCGCACGACGCCGACGCCGCCAGCGTGGCCGCCGCGCACCGGCTGCTGTCGCACTTCGTCGACCGAATGGAGGCCGGCGCCAGCCCACGGGTCGACGTGGCCGGGCTCGCGCCGGCGGTGCTGCGGGTGCTCAACGAGTCGCTCGGCGAGGGCGAGGTCTGCATTCGCGTCAATACGCGCAACGGCGACGGGGCGCAGGTGCGCATCCAGGAGACGGTCTTTGCCGGGGTGTGGCGCGAGCAGCACCTGCGCGGCGACGGCGCGGTTGCGCACGACTGGCTTTCCGCCTGCGCCGTGCCCCCGTTGGTGCTCGAGCGCGCGCAGCGCGCCGCCACCGTGCATCTGCCGCAGGTGGAGTTGCCGCCGGGGGCGATGAACTCGCCGGCGCTGTTGACCGAGATCCGCGAGCACGTCGCCCGCCACAAGCCCGGGCAGCCGGCGCACGTCATCAACCTGACGCTGCTGCCGCTGACGCCGGACGATCACGTCGTGCTCGAACGCGCGGCGCCGGTCGGGCCGGTGGCGATCATGTCGCGCGGCTTCGGCAACTGCCGCATCACCTCGACGCTGCTACGCAACCTCTGGCGGGTGCAGTACTTCAACAGCATGCAGACGTTGATCCTGAACACCTTCGAGGTGGTGGAGATCCCCGAAGTGGTGATCGCGGCCGCTGACGACCTCGCCGACAGCCGCGCGCGCCTGCACGAACTGCTCGACTGGATGGGCAGCGGCGGTTGGGCATGAGCGGCAGCCGCAGGCCGAAGTACGAGTGCAAGATCTGCTGGACCGTCTACGACCCCGAGGTCGGCGACCCTGTCTGGCAGATCCCGCCCGGCACGCCGTTCGAGGACCTG
Source organism: uncultured Burkholderiaceae bacterium (assembly GCA_937936215.1). GTDB lineage: Bacteria > Pseudomonadota > Gammaproteobacteria > Burkholderiales > Burkholderiaceae_F > JADJWR01. The sequence goes on from CALGWX010000267.1 coordinate 13,548, forward strand.
CCGCCGCACTGGACCTGCCCCCACTGCTTCAACGAGAAGACCGGCTTCCTGTTGCTCGCCGATGACTGACCCCGCCGCCTCCCTTGTGGCCGCGCGCGTGCAGGCCGCCTTCGAGCGTGTGCACCGCGAACGAATGACCGGCCTGCCGTTCGTCAACGAGGCGCTGCGCGTCGAGATGGTCGGCCTGCGCCGCTGGCAGGGGCTGTGGCTCGGCGTGCTGGTCACGCCGTGGTCGATGAACCTGATGCTGCTGCCGGGCGACGGCGAAGGGCAGCCGGACGCGGCGCCGTGGCCGCGGCTGGTCGCCGGCGAGTACGCGCAGTTCGCGTTTCCGGGCGGCGTGCTGAGCTTCCTCGGCGGCCGCGAGGGCGAGGCCGGCGAGTACCTGGCGTGTTCGCTGTTCTCGCCGGTGTTCGAGTTCGCCGATCCGGTGGCGGCGCGGCAGATGGCCGAGGCCTGCCTGCTGGCGCTGCTCGACCCGCAGGCCGCCGCCGAGCAGGCCGCAGCCGCGCGAGCCACGCCGCCGATGAGCCGCCGCCGCTTCCTGCGCGGCGCAGGCGGCGCGGTGGCAGCGTCGGAACCCTGATCATGGGCCCCGATCTCGCCGGCAAACTGCAGGTGCGCGTTCGCGTGCGCGACGGCCGCGTAGACGGCGTGGCGATCGAATCGACGCGGCCGCAATTGGCCAACCGGCTTCTGGCAGGCCAACCGGCCGACGAGGCAGTGGCGATGGTGCCGCGGCTGTTCGCGATCTGCGGCCGGTCGCAGCACATCGCCGCCGAACTGGCGCTGCTGGCGGCGCGAGGCGTGGCCGGCACCGCCGACGCGGCGCAGGTGCGGCGTATCGAGGCCGAGATGGCGCAGGAGTACCTGTGGCGGGTGCTGATCGACTGGTCGCGCGCCGACGGTGCGCGCGCCGACGCGGTGACGATGGCCTCGGCCCGCTCGGCGCTGGCGCGCGACGACCGCGACGCGCTGCGCGCCATCGTCGAGCGCGAGGTGGTCGGCGGCGATGCGCGCGCCTGGCAGGAGCATCGCCGCGGCTTCGAGTCTTGGCTGCTTCGGGGAGCCACCGCCGCGGCGCGTTTTCTTTCCCACCTGCTGCGGGAGTCGCCCGGCGACGGGGCGAGCGCCGTGCCGGCGCTGCCACGCATCGACTGCGGCGACGCCGCGGCCCGGATCGTCGCCCGGCTCGACGTCGACCCGGACTTCGAGCGCCAGCCCACCTTCGAGGGCGAGCCGGCGGAAACCGGCGCCGCGGCGCGGCTCGGCGGCCACCCGCTGGTCGCGGAACTCGTCGCCGCCGATGGGCGATCGACGCTGGCGCGCTTTGCGGCGCGGCTGACCGAACTGGTGCGCATCGCCTGCAACGACGACCCTCCGGCGCCGCTGGCCGGCAGCCTCAACCTCGGTCCCGGCCGCGGCCTGGCGTGGGTCGAGACCGCGCGGGGCCTGCTGCTGCACCAGATCGACCTCGACGGCGACCGCATCGCCCGTTACCGCATCGTCGCGCCCACCGAGTGGAACTTCCATCCCGCGGGGGCGCTCGCGGCCGCGCTGGCCGGCAAGAGCGCGCCCAGTGCCGAGGGCTTGCGGCGCCGCGCCGAGCAGCTGATCGAGTCGCTCGACCCCTGCGTCGAATATTCGCTGGACGTGGCCTATGCATGAGATGTCGCTGGCCGAAGGCATCCTGGGCGTGGTGCAGGACGCCGCTCGCGCGCACGCGCCGTGCGCGGTGCGCACCGTCCGCCTGGAGATCGGCGCGCTGGCCGCGGTCGAGTGCGAGGCGCTGCGCTTTGCGTTCGACGTGGTCAAGCGCGGCTCGGTCGCGGAGGGCGCCGCGCTCGACATCGTGCAGGTGCCGGGCAGCGCCTGGTGCCTGCAGTGCTCGCGCACCGTGGCGATCGCCGAGCGTAGCGATCCCTGCCCGCACTGCGGCGGCTGGCAACTGGCGGTGACCGGCGGCACCGAGATGCGGGTCAAGGAACTGGAACTGGCCTGAGAAGGAAACACCATGTGCACCACCTGCGGCTGCGGCGGTGGCGAAAGCCGAATCGAAGGCGAACACGAGCACACGGTCGTGAACCCCGACGGCACCATCAGCTCGTACCGCCACACGCACGGGCCGGCCGAGGCCGCGCACGAGCACGCGCACCCTGCGCATCACCATGCGCACGGGCCGGCGCACGACCACGAGCATGTGCACGCCGACGGCACCCGGCATGCGCACCCGCACGACCACGCCCACGGCGCCGATCACGATCACCCGCACGAGGCCGCCGCGCACGAGCACCTGCACGCCGACGGCCGCCGGCGCGCGCCTCCGCACCACCCAGTGCACGATCACGGCCACGACCATCGGCACGAGCACGGGCACGGGCAAGAGTACGGGCATGGGCACGGCCACGGCCCGGCGCACGCGCACGCGCCGGGGCTGACGCCGGCCCAGATGGTGAAGATCGAGCGCGACATCCTCGGCGCCAACAACGAGATCGCCGCCCGCAACCGCCGCCGCTTCGACGACGAGGGCATCTTCGCGCTGAACCTCGTGTCCAGCCCCGGCGCCGGCAAGACGACGCTGCTGGTGGAGACGATCCGGGCCCTTGGCAACGAACTGCCGCTGGCGGTGATCGAGGGCGACCAGCAGACCTCCTTTGACGCCGACCGCATCCGCGCCACCGGCGCGCGGGCGATCCAAGTCAACACCGGCAAGGGCTGCCACCTCGACGCGGCGCAGATCGAGCGCGCGCTGGCGCGGCTGTCGCCGGCGCCGGACTCGCTGCTGTTCATCGAGAACGTCGGCAACCTCGTCTGCCCGGCCGCGTTCGACCTCGGCGAGGCGCACAAGGTGGTCGTGCTGTCGGTGACCGAGGGCGAGGACAAGCCGCTGAAGTACCCCGACATGTTCGCCGCGGCGAGCCTGATGCTGCTGAACAAGGTCGACCTGCTGCCGCACGTGCGCTTCGACGTCGACCGCGCCATCGCCTACGCGCGCCGAGTGCGGCCGGGGATCGAGGTGCTGCAGGTGTCGGCGACCACCGGCGCCGGCATGGCGGCGTGGCTCGACTGGGTGCGCGCCGGCTGCCGCGCCGCCCGCGAGCGGCGGCAGGCGACCGTCGCGGCGCTGCGCCGGCGGGTGGCCGAACTCGAGGCGCAGCTTGCCCAGCGCTGAAGCGATGGACGACGGGCTCGCCTGCATCGAACCGCCGCGCCGGCGGCTGCGTGTGCGCGGGCGCGTGCAGGGGGTGGGCTTTCGTCCGTTCGTCTATCGGCTGGCGACCGAACTCGGACTCGCGGGCTGGGTGCGCAACGACGGCGAGGGCGTGCTGATCGAGGCGGCCGGCGGCGAGGCGCAGCTGTCGCGCTTCGTCGAGCGGCTGCGCGCCGAGGCGCCGCCGCTGGCGCGTATCGAGGGCATCGAGCGGCTGCCGGCGCGGGGCGAAGCGCTCGGCGCCGGGTTCGCGATCGTCGAAAGCGGCGCCGGCCCCGTGACCACCGGCATCGTGCCGGATGCCGCCACCTGCGAGGCGTGCCTGCAAGAGCTGTTCGACCCGCACGACCGGCGCTGGCGCTACCCGTTCATCAACTGCACCCACTGTGGACCGCGCTTCACCATTACCGCCGGCTTGCCGTACGACCGTCCGATGACGAGCATGGCGCGCTTCGCGCTGTGCCCGGCCTGCCGGCGCGAGTACGACGACCCGCTCGACCGCCGCTTTCACGCGCAGCCGAATGCGTGTCCCGCGTGCGGGCCGAGGCTATGGCTGGCTGACGCGGCAGGCGCGCCGATCGCCGCCGCCGACGTCATCGCCGCGGCGCTGGCGCGCATCGCCGCCGGCGAGATCGTGGCCGTCAAGGGATTGGGAGGCTTTCACCTCGTCTGCGATGCCCGCAACGCGGCAACGGTCGCGCGCCTGCGCGCGCGCAAACACCGCGATGAAAAACCCTTCGCGGTGATGGTCGCCAACGTCGCGTCGGCGCGGCAATTCGGCGGCGTGGATGCGGGTGCGGCGGCGCTACTGGCGTCGGTCGAGCGGCCGATCGTGCTGCTGCCCAAGGCGGCCGACTGCGATGCGCAACTGGCGGGCGTGGCCCCGGGGCTTGCGGAGATCGGCCTGATGCTGCCGTACACGCCGATCCAGTTCCTGCTCTTCCACGAGGCGGCCGGGCGGCCGGCGGGCACCGCGTGGCTCGCCGAACTGCAGCCGTTGGCGCTGGTGATGACGAGCGCCAATCCCGGCGGCGAGCCGCTGGTGATCGGCAACGAAGAAGCGATCGCGCGGCTGGGCGCGATCGCCGATGCCTTCGTGCTGCACGACCGCGACATCCTCGTGCGCTGCGACGACAGCGTGGTGCGACCGTTGCCGCGCCCGGCCGCCACGGCTCCGGCGGCCGCCGGCTCCGCAGTCGCGCTGCGAGCGGAAACGATGGCGGCCGCGGCGTGCCCGGCCTTCGTCCGCCGCGCCCGCGGCTTCACGCCGGCGGCGATCGATCTGGCGCAGCCGGGCCCGGCGGTGCTGGCCACCGGTGCGTATCTCAAGAACACGGCGTGCCTCACCCGCGGCGCGCAGGCGTTCCTGTCGCCGCACATCGGCGACCTGGACAATGCCGCCAGCCGCGCCGCGCTGGCCGAGGCGGTGGCGCACCTGCAGCGCGTGCTGGCGATCCGCCCCGAGGCAATCGCCCACGACCTGCACCCCGATTTCTTCAGCACGCAACTGGCGCGGCAGCTCGCGGATGAACTGGCGGTGCCGGCGATCGGCGTGCAGCACCACCACGCGCACATCGCCGCGATCGCCGCCGAGCATCGCGTCGAATCACCGCTGCTCGGCGTGGCGTTGGACGGCGTCGGCCTCGGCGACGACGACGGGGCCTGGGGCGGCGAGCTGCTGCGCGTCGATGGCGCGCGTTTCGTGCGCCTGGGCCATCTGCGCGAGCTGCGGCTGCCCGGCGGTGACCGCGCCGCGCGCGAGCCGTGGCGGATGGCAGCAGCCGTGCTGCACGAGCTCGGCCGCGGTGGTGAGATCGCGAGCCGCTTCGCCGCGCAGCCCGCGGCGGCGGCGGTGGCCGAGCTGTTGGCGCGCGACCTGAACTGCCCGCGCACTAGCAGCGCCGGCCGCTGGTTCGATGCCGCCGCGGGCCTGCTCGGCGTCAGCCGGGTGATGAGCTACGAAGGCCAGGCGGCGATGCAGCTGGAGGCGCTGGCCTCACGCCACGGCGACGTCGCGCTGGAGCCCGGCCTGTGGCGGCTCGACGGGCTGGTGCTCGACATGCTGCCGCTGGCGGCGCGGCTGGCCGACGAGCGCGACGCCACTGCGGGCGCAGCGCTGTTTCACGCCGCGCTGGCGGGGGCGCTAGCAGAGTGGGTCGCGCTGGCGGCGCGCCGCGAGCGTTTGACGACCGTCGCGCTCGGCGGCGGCTGCCTGCTCAACCAGCGGCTCACCGGGCAGCTTTCCGCGCTGCTGCGCGCGCGCGGACTCGCGGTGCTGACGGCCGTGCAGGCGCCGCCGAACGATGGCGGCATCGCCCTCGGCCAGGCGTGGGTGGCGCGACGGCAACTGATGGAGTCCTGAAGATGTGCCTGGCAGTCCCGGTCAAGGTGGTCGAGGTGGGCAGCGGCGATGCGGCGGTGGTCGACCTCGGCGGCATCCGCAAGGAGATCTCGCTCGCGCTCGTCGATGACGTGAAGGTCGGCGACTACGTGATCCTGCACGTCGGCTATGCGCTGACCAAGCTCGACCCCGCCGAGGCCGAGCGGACGCTGGCGCTGTTCGCGCAGGCCGGAGTGGCCGCGCAATGAAGTACATCGACGAGTTCCGCGACGGCGAGCTCGCCCGCGGCATCGCCGCGCAGATCGCGCGCGAGGTGCGCGCCGACCGTCGCTATCACTTCATGGAGTTCTGCGGCGGCCACACGCACGCCATTTCCCGTTACGGCATCACGGACCTGCTGCCGTCGCAGATCCGGCTGATCCACGGCCCCGGCTGCCCGGTGTGCGTGCTGCCGATCGGCCGGGTGGACCTCGCGATCCGGCTCGCGCTCGAGCACAAGGTAACGCTCGCAACCTATGGCGACTGCCTGCGCGTGCCGACCTCCGACGGCATGTCGCTGCTGAAGTCCAAGGCGCGCGGCGCGAAGATCGCGATGGTGTACTCGGCCGCCGACGCGCTCGAACTGGCGCGCAGGCAGCGGAATCAGGAGGTGGTGTTCTTCGCCATCGGCTTCGAGACCACCACGCCGCCGACCGCGCTGGTGATCCGGCAGGCCGCCGCGGAAGGCCTGGCGAACTTCAGCGTCGTCTGCAACCACGTGCTGACCCCTTCCGCGATCACCAGCATCCTCGAATCGCCGGAGGTGCGACAGCTGGGCACGGTGCCGATCGACGGCTTCATCGGTCCGGCGCACGTCAGCACCGTGATCGGCAGCGCGCCGTACGAGCACTTTGCGCAGGAGTACGCCAAGCCGGTGGTGATCGCCGGCTTCGAGCCGCTGGATGTGATGCAGGCCATCTTGATGCTGGTGCGGCAGGTCAACGACGGCCGCGCCGAGGTGGAAAACGAATTCACCCGCGCGGTGACCCGCGAGGGCAACCTGAAGGCGCAGGCGCTGGTGTCCGAGGTGTTCGAACTGCGGCGCAGCTTCGAGTGGCGGGGCCTGGGCGAGGTGCCCTACAGCGCGCTGGCGATCCGCGCCGAATACGCCGCCTTCGACGCCGAGAGGAAGTTCGGCCTGCAGGCGCGCAGGGTCGCCGACAACAAGGCCTGCGAGTGCGGCGCGATCCTGCGCGGGGTGAAGCACCCGCGCGACTGCAAGATCTTCGGCACCGTCTGCACGCCTGAGAACCCGGTCGGCAGCTGCATGGTCTCCAGCGAAGGCGCCTGCGCCGCGCATTACACGTACGGCCGTTTCCGCGAGATCGCCGTCAAAGCGGCGGCATGACGGCGATGGACGAGGCGCGCGGCAAAGCGGTGAAGCCGGGCTACGTCCGCCCCCTCGACCTGAAGCACGGCCGGGTCGACATGACGCACGGCGGCGGCGGGCGGGCGATGAAACAGCTGATCGAACAGCTGTTCGCGGCCGCCTTCGACAACGAGCACCTGGCCGAAGGCAACGACATGGCCCGCGTGCGCCTGCCGGCCGGCCGGGTGGTAGTGGCCACCGACAGCCACGTGATCACGCCGCTCTTCTTCCCCGGCGGCGACATCGGCTGCCTCTCCGTGCACGGCACCGTCAACGACGTCGCGATGGCCGGCGCCACCCCGGTGTACCTGGCGGCGAGCTTCATCCTCGAGGAGGGCTACCCGCTGGCGGAGCTGAAGCGGATCGTCGACTCGATGGCGCGCGCCGCGCGCGAGGCCAACGTCGCCATCGTCACCGGCGACACCAAGGTGGTCGAGCAGGGCAAGGGCGACGGCGTGTTCATCACCACCACCGGCGTCGGCGTGGTCGAGGACGGTATCGACATCGGCGGTGCCCGCGCGCGGCCGGGCGATGCGATCCTGCTGTCCGGAACGATCGGCGACCACGGCATGACGATCCTGTCGACGCGCGAGTCGCTCGCCTTTGGCGCCGACCTGCGTTCCGACACCGCGGCGCTGCACGGCCTGGTGGCGGCGATGCTGGCGCCGGTGCGCGAGGCGATGCTCGCCGATCCGTCGCGCGGCATCCATGCGCTGCGCGACCCGACGCGCGGCGGCCTGGCCACACTGCTCAACGAGATCGCCGGCCAGAGCGGTGTGGGCATGCTGATCGAGGAGGCAGCGATCCCGGTGCGGCCGCAGGTCGAGGCCGCGTGCGAGTTCCTCGGGCTGGATCCGCTGTACGTGGCCAACGAAGGAAAGCTCGTCGCCTTCGTCGCGCCGCAGGATGCGGACGCCGTGCTGGCGGCGATGCGCGCGCATCCGCTGGG